>NZ_JAWGSV010000136.1:0-8356 GCF_032552055.1 Clostridium sp.
TATCATAATATATATATTCAAATAATAATCCTAATTATCTTGCCTTTTAATTAAATTAACTATCTTATCATAACCCAATTAATTAATGATAAATTATCTTAAATTCCCCATTATCAACCATGTTTATTCCAATCTAGTGTGAGTATAAATTTTTCTTTTTTAGGAAAAATATTTTATATATAAGTAAAAAGGTAGGTATAGAAAATTGAAAAAACAACAACACTCTTCTTCAAATAAAATAAATAAAGATATAATACATAAAGAAGATAATAAGCTCTCCGCTAAGAATTTATTGTGGATTGGGCTAGGAGGGATTATTGGATCAAGCTTTTTCCTTGCATCTGGGTTACCTATAAGTTATGCTGGCCCTGGAGTCATTTTTTCTTATCTATTAGGCGGTTTAATAACAATCCAAATTGCAGGCGCACTAACCTCTCTATCTGTTAATCATCCTGTTAGTGGTTCTTTCAAAGTTTATGCTGAAGAAATATTAGGACCTTATATGGGATTCTATGTAGGTTGGACATTTTGGATAGCAGCAGTTCTTAGCATAGGTGCTGAGACCATTGCCATGGCTATATTTTCAAAATTATGGTTTCCAAATATACCTGTATGGCTATTATCTATAACTTATTCAGTAATAGTAATTGCTATAAATGCCTTTGGATTAAAAAACTTTGGTAAAATTGAAACTATTATGTCTTTTATTAAGTCAGCAGCCTTAGTAGTATTCATTCTAATAGGAGTAGCGGCTATATTTGGAATATTTAATACTAATAATTCAGTTGGGCTTACCACTCTATTAGGTCATGGTGGCTTATTCCCCAACGGTTTAGGTGGGTTATCCCAGTCAATGCTAATTGTTATTTTTTCCTATGCCGGCATTGGCGTAGTTGCTATGGCATCATCAGAAGTTAAAGATCCAAAACATGATATACCAAAGGCAATGATTATACTTCTTATAGTATTAATATTTTTATATGTAGCATCAATTTTAACAGTTGTTTCTATAATACCATGGAATACTATTTCAACAGAAAAATCTCCCTTTATCGCAGTCTTAGAAGTAATTAATATCCCATTTGCAGCTTCAATCATGAATGCAGTGGTATTAGTAGCATCATTTTCTGTAATGACAGGATCATATTTTTCAGCGATAATGATGCTAGTTTCTTTAGGAAACTCTCATGAGGCTCCAGCTTTTGTGAAGAAACAAGGTAAAAATGGAGTTTTTTATGGAAGCTTAATTGTAACAGCTGTTGGGCTAATTGCTATCAATATAGCCTCTTATATTTTGCCAGAAAAAATTTACGATTATTTAATTTCCGCATCAGCTTATTTTTCATTCTTTAGCTTGGGTACTATTTTAATTTGCTTTTTAAAATGGAGAAAAACTGTTGCAAACAGAGAAGTATATAAATCACCATTAGCATTCGGTGCCCCTTGGTCAACAATAATAACATTAGTGATAATATTTATTTTATTTGTATTTTCATTGAGCATTATCGATCAACGTATGGGATTTTATTTTGCTTTAGGGATCTCAGCTATTGTCTCTATAGCTTACTTCATTGTTAATCGTAAACTCAAAAATACAACTTAAATTTATGAAATTAATTAAGCATATTGAATTATTAAAAAAAATTAGACTATTATAAATCAGGGCACTGAAAATTTTAAGTTTTTCAGTGCCCTAATTATAAACAGCCCAAATTTTTAATTATCTTCAGGGTATGGAACAACATAAACGTCTTTAAATCCTTGATTTTGAAACTTTATTACTTCCTCTTCTGCTTCTTCATATTTTTTATAATATCCAATGCAAAGTCTCCAGCCTTCTCTTGTAGGTGTCTTTGGTTTTGCAACTGGAGTATCTATTAAAACCTTATTAACCATAGCTAAGCAAGCTTTGGCTACCATGTACCCATATTTAACTCCACTAAAGTTTTTCTCTATGTCTTCATTTGAAATAAATTCAGCTTCAACAATAACTGCTGGCATTCTTGTCTCTCTTAAAACAGTATAACTTGCTTCCTTTATCCCCCTATTGTTAGATTTTAAATTTGCAAGTAGTTCATCCTTTAAAAACCTTGCTAATTCTTCTGATTTATTACCTTTTTGAAATATTACTAATTCAGTTCCACTTACAGAATTATCTACAAAGGAGTTCATATGAAAGCTAACAAAATAATCTGCATTCCAATTATTTGCTATATAAACCCTTTCTTTAGGTTCTAAGCTAATATCTGATGCCCTAGTAAGCAATACATCTTCGCCATTTCTCTCTAATAACCTCATAGATTCATAAACAGCTTCTAAGACTATATCAGCTTCTCTTCTTCCATGTTTCCCAACTGCTCCTGGGTCATTACCACCATGTCCTGCATCTAGTACCCATTTTGCCAAAAGCCTTCCCTCCTATTATTTATAAAATATAAATATTGTATTGTTTTATATATTAGTATACTTCTCCATATAAAACTTGGTTACAAAATTAATACTTTTATCTAGGATTTTGACAAAATTAAAAATTTATATATGTCTCAATAAATAACCCATATACATATTCTTATAAAATTATAGCGAAAATTAATATTTAATTTTCTAAATCGATGGCATCTAATTTAGAAATAAATCTTTAAATAATTTCATAACTCCGTGTTTAATAATTAGCTCTTTTAATAAAAGCTAAAATATTTATTACAACCTATATATTATTCAAAAACTCTTCTATATTTATATTTTCTCCTACACCTTGGGCTAAGTTTTTTCTTCCTCCACCCTTTCCATTTATATTGGAAATATGTTCTTTTAATAATTTCCCCATATCTAAATCATCATTACTTTTAGATGAAGCAAATATAACTTCTGCTTTTCCATCTAATATATTAGCAAATAAACATACTATATTATTATCTTCAACTAGCTTATTAGCCAGCTTACCTAAGTAATTCTTAGGTTTATCTTTAAATACCTTTTTAACTATAGTACTATTTTCTAATTCTATTTCTTCAAGAACTTTTAGATACTCATAATTTAATAGTTCATCTTCCATCTTCTTTTTTGTAATCTTTAAATTTTCTAATTCTGATTCTAAGTTTTTAATACCATTCAACACTTCATCTTCATTACTACTTAAATAATTACATATTTCTCTTAAGACTTTATCCTTATTTAATGAGTCTTCTATCGCTCTTTTTCCTGCTAAAAATTCTATTCTAGTATTGCCTTTATTCTTTTCAAACTTTTTAATCTTTATCATTCTTAAATCTAAGGTTTTACTAGGATGAACTCCACAGCATGCATTTATATCTAAATCTCCTATTTTAACTACTCTTATTTCTTCATCAGTATTAGGTAAATCTCTTCTTAAATTTAAACTTTCAAGTTCTTCATTATTAGGAGTTAGAAAATCTACTGTTACATTATTTCTTATTATTTCATTAGCTAGAGCTTCTGCTTCTCTTACTTGACTTTCACTAAGATGTCCCATTATATCTACAGTACTTGTTTCTTTTCCTAAATGAATACTAACTGTATTTGCATTAAATAATTTAAAAAAGCATCCTGAAAGAATATGTTGCCCTAAATGCTGATGCATTCCATCTTCTCGTCTATACCAATCTATATTACAAAATACAGTATCTCCTAAATATACTTCTTCATTTACTACATGATATATTTTTTTATCTTCCTCATATATATTTTCTATTCTTCTACCATCTATTTCTCCTAGATCACTTTGCTGTCCTCCTCCCCCTGGGAAAAAAGCAGTGTTATCTAATACAATATGATATTTATTATCTTTAATTTTTACCTCTATTACTTTAGCTTCAAATTCTTTTATGTATTGATCTTCATAATATATCTTACCCAAACAAACTAACCTACTTCCTGAATATTTTTATTTGCATCCACTACTTCATATATTCCTTTAGATAGTTCTGCTATCATTTCAAAGGCCTTATCTCCCCAATCTAATAAATATATATCTTCATCATTATCACTTTCAAGATCTCCACCTAATTCTCCTATATCCTTTGTTAATACTACTAATATATAAGGGTCTTCCCCATATACTATCCCAACATCATGATAATATCTATAATATGTTCCTATCTTATGAGCTACCTTGCTATAATCTAAATATTTATCTAAACCTGAATGAAAAATAGTCCTAGTCATATAGTCTAAAAGCTTTTCATAATAAGGATTATTATCAGGATTTTTATATAATTTTTCTAACATAATTCCAAATTGTCTTGCTGTAGTATAGTTTCCATAAGGAATATCACTATATCCTGTAATACTTCTTGTATAGTCTGTTATGCTTGATCCAGAAATTCTAGTCAACATATTCTTTGCAATATTATCTGATTCAACTATTGATAAATATAATGCCTCATCTATTGTTATATCTGGAATTGTCTCTGCATAAGCAAGCGAACCAGTTCCTTCTTCATAATCTGATTCTACATATGATATAGTATCATCTAGGCTTAATATTCCACTATTAACCTTATCTAATATCATCATAGCTAATGGAACCTTAGTAGTGCTTGCTGCAACATAATAATTATCTCCATTTAATATGTACTCTTCGTCAGTATTTAAATTTTTAAAATATATAGATATATTATCTCTATATTCTCCTACTACATTCTCCACAACTTCATCAATTGATGTAAGTAAGTCTTTCTTTTCTTCTACCACTTTATTAGAAGTTTCTTTTGATTCTTCTTGATCTTCAACAACTACTCCTGTATCTATTATTGCCTCATTATCACTTTTACTAGTACATCCAAAGAAAGAAAAGGATAAAATAATCATTAAGCTTAATATAATTTTCTTCAATTCCACATCTCCCACTCCTATATATTTGTATTTAATATTATATCATAAAGGAAAGTATGAATTCTTAAATGAATCTTTAATTGATATATAAAAATAGACTCTACATAGTAAATTAATACTATACAGAGTCTATTATCATTTATTAAAATGTTGGAATTACTGTACCATTGCTATATTTTTCTTCAATAAAGCTCTTCACTTTATCTGAAGTTAAAGCTTCAGTTAAGTCTTTAATTTTTTGTAGGTCTTCATTTCCTTTTTTAACAGCTAATACATTTTTATATTTTTCAGCAGCTTCAGCATCCTTATCTTCAGTTGCTATAGATTCTTCTGCTGGATTTAATCCTGCTTCTAATGCATAGTTACCATTAATCACCGCTGCATCTACTTCATCTAATACCCTTGGTAATTGAGCTGCTTCTAATTCTTCAAACTTTAAGTTCTTACTATTTTCAGTAATATCCTTTGGAGTTACTAATTCTCCTTCAGCTAACTTAATTAGTCCAGCTTTTTCTAATAATCTTAAAGCTCTAGCTTCATTTGATGGATCATTAGGAATAGCTATTGTTGCACCATCTTTTATTTCCTTAATATCTTTAACTGTCTTTGAATATGTTCCTAATGGTTCTAAGTGAATTGCAGCTGTATAAGTTAAATCTAATCCCTTATTTTCATTAGTTTCATTTAAGTATGCTATATGTTGGAAATAATTTGCATCTATTTCACCTTCAGCTAAAGCTGTATTTGGTGTAACATAATCTGTAAATTCAATTACTTCAACTGTATAACCCTTATCTTCAAGATCTGGAACTATTTGATCTACTATTTCCTTATGTGGAACTGGACTAACCCCAATCTTTATAGTCTTATCTTCTGCATTACCTGTTTCTGTTTTAGTTCCGCAACCTACTAAACCTATTGCTAAAGCCCCTGCTAATAATACTGATAATATTGATTTTCTTTTCATATTTGAAACCCCCTTAATATTAATTAAAAATTTAAAATTAAAAATGAAAAATTATTGATGTAATTCTTTCATAATTACTAAAATTAATTGCTTTTTGTAAACTCCCAACGGAGTTTTTTCATTAATTCCTCATTCTTTAATTTTTTAATTCTCTAACTTCTTCATTCTTTAACTCTTTAATTTCTTCATTTTTTAATTTTTTCATTCCTAAGATAGTTTTTTATAGAAGTAATTTCCTAAAGATTGTAATACTTGTACTATTATAATTAGGATAATTACTGTTACTATCATAATATCTGTTTGATATCTTTGATATCCATACCTTACAGCTAAGTCTCCAAGACCTCCTGCTCCTACTGTTCCTGCCATTGCAGAATATCCAATTATACTAATAACAGTTAGTGTCAATCCAGATATAATTGATGGTACTGCTTCTTTAAGCATTACCTTAAATATTATTTGAGTATTTGATGCCCCAAAGGATTTTGCAGCTTCTACTACTCCTGGGTCTACTTCTTTTAAAGCAGATTCAATTACTCTTGCTACAAATGGTGCAGCTGCTATAGTTAAAGGAACTATTGCTGCAGTTTGTCCAATAGATTTCCCAACTATTAATTTGGTAAGTGGAGCTATTGAAACAATTAAAATTATAAATGGAAAACTTCTTAATATATTTATTACTGCATCTAAAACACTATATATAGCCTTATTTGGTTTTAATCCATCTGGTGCTGTAAGTATTAATAAAATTGCTACTATAAAACCTAGTATTAATGAAAATAATGTTGAAAAAGTCACCATATACATACTTTCACCAAAAGCTTTTATTAATATATCTAACATTATTTAAGCACCTCCAATACTACACCTTTTTCTTCAAGATAGTTAGTTACCTTTTCCTTATCATCTTCATTAATATTTATAACTAGATTTCCTAAAACTTCATCTCTAAACTTTTCAAGCTTGCCCCAAACTATGGAAAAGTCTATATTTAATTCTCTAGACATCTTTGTTATTAATGCATTTTCAGAAGATGTACTTGGGAAGAATAACTTAATATTTACTCCAGTAGTAGGTAGCAGATCATCATCTGCTTCTCCTAAGAACTTCTTAAGTGAAACCCCAGGTCTTAAGAATAATTCTTCAGATTTACCTTCTACTTTTAATATGCCCCCTTCTATTAATGCCACCTTCTCACAAACTTCTTTAACTACTTCCATTTGGTGAGTAACTATTACTATTGTTATTCCAAGTTCTTTATTTATCTTAGATAATAAGGAAAGTATATCCTTAGTTATCTTAGGATCTAATGCAGATGTTGCTTCGTCACATAGTAGAATTTTAGGATCTAAAGCTAATGCTCTTGCTATTGCCACCCTTTGCTTTTGGCCCCCACTTAAGCTTGATGGCTTAACTTTAGCTTTATCCTCTAGTCCAACTAGATTTAAAAGCTTAGTTACCTTTTCTTGAATCATTTGCTTTTTGAAAACCCTGTAGCTTGGACATTTTTCGTTTTTGTTATTAGCCTTATATTCTCTATACTCTTCTTCAAAACCCCAAACTTCTAGAGGTAGAGCAATATTATCAAAAACATTTTTTCTATTTAGAAGATTAAAGCCTTGAAATATCATCCCTAGGTTTTTTCTAAACTCTCTTAGTTCAAATCCCTTTAGGTCTTTAACTTCCTTGCCCATAACATTAATAGATCCTTCTTCATAGCTTTCTAGACCATTTATGCATCTTAGTAAAGTTGATTTACCAGCTCCACTATGCCCTATTATTCCATAAATTCTACCCTCTTCAATAGTTAAAGAAACATTTTTTATTACTTCAACTTCACCGAATCTTTTACTTAAGTTTTTAATCTTAATCATCTGCTACCCTCCTAAAGAACTTCCAACAAAATAGTGAACATATATAGATTTTCTTATTCCGTCCCCTTGTTCCAAGTTATCAAAAATTTATATATTCTAACTTGAAAGCTGAATGAAAGAAAATAAAAAACGCACTCGAGAATAAATCCCAAGTGCGAACAAAAGCCACATTATTAATTTATTCTCTCATCTACCAGCTTAAAAGCTGCAGGATTTAGCACCAAACATAACGGTATTATTGCATAAGAAATATACACTTATACTTATTACACCTATTATAGGTTGCTGGGTTTCATAGGGCCAGTCCCTCCACCACTCTTGATAAGAAATCTTTTTATTTTGTTGTTGATAATAATATACATTTATTAGTTAATATTGTCAATACTTATTTTTAAATTTTTTAAAATACTATGACTTCTTTTTCTATGTCTATTAGCTCAGCATCTGTATTTGCTTCAATAAAATTTAATATATTTTCTGCTGTAGAATCTACTTGAGCACTTGTTGCACATATGCTTGATATTCCTATAGTAATACTTTGATGTAAATCCTGACTCCCTACTTCATTTACTGAAATATTAAATTTATTTTTAAGTCTCTGATTTATGCTTCTCACTACCATTCTCTTTTCTTTTAAGGAGTGAACCCAAGTAGCCCTTAG
>NZ_JAWGSV010000137.1:0-8335 GCF_032552055.1 Clostridium sp.
ATTATATATAGCTTTCTATGTTATATTTAAAATATTCCCAGAAAACTATAAAATAAAAATTTTTATATTTTTATCAACAATAATAATATTTTTGAATAATGGAATTGTTGCAGAACAAGCATATTCATTCATTATTGGCATTATTATTGCTAATCATAAAAAAGAAATTTTAATGATTAATAGGAGCAAGTTATTTATACAAGGGATAATATTATGTTTATTAGGTGTGTCTACTTTAATAGTTAGGCAAATAATACCTGATAATTCCTTTTATCTTATATTTAATTTTATCGATTTTGTATTAAAAGAAAGTATTGCACTGGGAATTGTACTAATGTCTTTCATTTTTATTAAATATAATATATTTAAAGGATTTAGTATGGTAGGTAAAGTTTCTTATGAAGTATATCTAATGCATACCTTGTTAATATTTATAATCAGTAATAATTTTAACTTCACTAATATTTTAATATATGTAGTGTTAACTATTGCAGGTGTATCTATTTTACACGTATTATCAAAAAAGACAGTGAAATTGATTCAGATTTGATAACTATTGCGTACTAACTTAAATAAAAATATTTAAATACATTTTTCGCTAAATTTGCCTTTTATCATAAAGCACTATAAAATTAATAATAGTGAAGGGGGTAAAAGTAAGAAGTGTGGGTTTTAAAGAGTGATTTTGATAAGTTAGTTATCCAATATAATAAATATTTTAATGTAAAAGAGAAAGTAAAAGATTATTTGGACTTAAAAAAGAAAGTTATAAAAAAACTGAGAAAAAAATCTCAAAGAGAACTTAAAAATTTAGAATTAAAATTAACTATTGAAAGTAGTAAAAAAGGCACTAACTGGGATAGTTATGTTGGTTTGAGATTAGCCAATATTGCAATTGTTATTTCTGTAATAACTACTATTTTGCAATATTACCCTGAATCTTTAGAATACGGAAAAATATTTTTGGTATTTTTTTTGGTTTTTGGTGCTTTATATTTATACACATTTTCATATAGAGATGAAAAAATGGAAGATAACTTAATATTTATGAAGTTTTTACTAAGTTGTGTTAGTGAAATTTTACAAGAAAATAATAAAAAATAAAGAGCTTACAATTTGTAGGCTCTTTTTATATTGCAAAAAAGGAAGGTGTAAAATGGCAGATGAGAATAATGTTATTTATGAAATAAGAGAAAATGTTGTTGAAATTAAAACTACATTAACGGGCATTGTTCAAAATACTGACTTGAAGTTTCAAGTTCAAGAGGAAAAAATTAAGGTAGCAAACAATAGAATAAAAGATTTAGAGGAAAATAATAAATGGTTATGGAGAGCTTTTGCTGGCAGTTTAATAAGCGCAGTAATAGCTTTTTTTATTAAATTTAATTAATGAAGGGAAGTATGTAAAATGGAAAATTTATTAACTTTTATACCAGAAAACTTATTAATATTAATTGCCGCTACTTATGTTGTAGGGGTATTTTTAAAGAAAATAGAAAAGATAAAGGACAATTATATAACAGTGATATTAATGGCCTTTACAATTGCCTTTAGCATGATTTTAGCTGGACGTACTGCAGCAGCCTTTTTACAAGGTATATTATGTTGGGGAGTTGCTGTAGGAATTAATCAAACTGGTAAACAAATAAGTAGGGTAAGTAAGGAGCAATAGTGTGCTTCTTTTTATATTTTAATAATGAAAGGTGGAATAAAAAAATGAGTAACGTATTTGGAATTGATGTGAGTTTCTGGCAAGGGAACTTTAATTTTAATCAAGCTAAGAATGAAGGTGTTAGGTTTGCTATCTTAAGAGGAGCATATAACTTAAGTAAAGACACTAAGTTTGAAGAATACTATAGAAATGCAAAAGCAGCAGGATTAGATGTTGGTGTTTATCATTATACTATGGCAACAACTCCAGCAGAAGCTATAGAAGAAGCTAGGTTTTTATTAAGTAATGTATTAGCTAGTAAGCAATTTGATTTACCTGTTTATTTTGATATAGAGGATCAGGTACACAAAAATTTAAGCAGAGCTCAAGCATCAGCTGTAACTAGAGCATATTTAGAGTATTTGGAATCTAGAGGGTATTTTGTAGGGGTTTATTCTTCTAAGAGCTTTATAGATAATTATCTAGAAGAAGATATTAAGAAAGAATATGCTATGTGGGTTGCTCAATGGAATACAGAGCTAACTTATACAGGACAAGTTGGAATGTGGCAATTTGGAGGGGAAACTAACTATCTTAGATCAACTAAAATTAATGGCCAAACAGTAGACCAAAATTATATGTTAGTAGATTATCCTTCAATAATTAAATCTAAAGGTAAGAATGGATATGGAGCGGGTACATCTAATGTAAAACCACAAGAGCCTGCAAGAACTGATACTTATACAGTAGTAAGTGGGGATAATCTTTCTAGTATTGCAGCTAGATTCGGAACAACATGGCAAGAGCTAGCAAGGATTAATAATATAAGTGATCCAAACTTAATATATTCAGGACAAGTATTAAAGTTAAATAGAACAAATAACACTATTAACTATACAGTAAAAGAAGGGGATAACCTTTCTACTATTGCTGCTAAGTATGGTACTACATGGCAATCTATAGCTGCATTAAATGGATTAAGTAATCCAAGCTTAATTTATCCAGGACAAAATTTAAAAATAAGATAATTTTAAGGCTAGTAGGTAGAGATGCTTACTAGCCTTTATTTTTTTAGAGAGTCAATTTTATTTAATATTATATATGTACATATTACTATAACTACACATATAATTGCCATTCCAGTGTATACAGGAATGCGATATGATTGTTGAACTGATACAGATGGCATAAAAGAGGATATTATCATTGGGAAAATAATAGAATTTAAAAGAAAGAAAATTATAAAGGTCAAAATAGAAAGAATACATCCAATAAGATATTTCAAAAAAATCACTCCAATCCTAAAGACATTTATTTGATTATACTATATTTAGGGATAATTGGAAATTTAAATTTTAGAAATAGGAAAGAAGAGTTAATAGAAAATTAAAAGGCTAGTAGGTAGGAAAAATCTTACTTACTAGCCTTTTTTTTATTTCTTCATATTGACGTTATGACGTCATAAATATATACTTAAATTATGGAGGTGATATTTTGAGAAAGAAATTAACGACTTATATCGAAGAAGAAGATATAAAGAAGTTGAAAAAATTAGCATTGGAACAAGATACATCAGTATCAGATATATTATGTTCATTGGTTTCAAAACATTTTAATATAAAAATAGTATGCATATCTGATTTGAATAAGTATCTAGATAGTGGTAGCGTAAAATATAATGATAAATTATTTAACTATACTAAATATGAGGATTTAGGAGATAAAGTGAACTTTTATAATAATGATGAGTTAGTATTGTGTATTGAAAGTGAATTTTTTGAGTTATATAAGAATAATAAATATATAGAATTAATACCTATAGAAGTTAAAGATTTTGCTTTGATTGATAATGATTTTGTTAAAAAAATTAAATAAAAGCAAGGTGGTTTTATACTTTACAAACAAACGTTTGTTCGCTATAATTTTATTAAGATTTACCAATAGGGGTGTTTTTATGAAAGTTGTAGCTAGGCCAATACAAATGATTGCTTGGTTTAATGAAGATGGTTCTATCAATCCAATCAAATTTAAGATAGAAGAAGATGGATCTAAAGTAATTAAGATTAATAAGATACTAAAGAGTGAGAAGGAAAAACTCGCAGGAAACATTATGGAGAAATTTACTTGTACATCTACAATAAATGGGATAGAGAAAATCTTTGAAGTTAAATATGATGCTAAAAGTTACAAATGGATATTGTTTAAAATTTAAGCGCTCTTTAATTAGGAGTGCTTTTTATTTACCTAAAATTGTCACAGTGAAAAAATGGTAGTTGATATTGAGTAGTTTTATAACAAAATTTATAATATATGTATAAATACTTATTAGTGTTAAGAATATATATTCCCTTAATGCGCAAAACCACATTGAATAAATGCTAATAGGTATTTATAACCTCAAGATAAAATCAGTAAAATAGCATCTAGGTAATTTAGGTGCTATTTTACTTGTAATCACTTAATTACTGTCCACTTCTAATAAATCTAAACAATAAAGGTCTATACATATAATACAGTGCATACAATGTTACCATAGAGCAATTATGGGAGGTGTCATTGGTGGCAGAAAGATTAAGAGTAGTTTTAGAGTTTTCTAAGGGTAAAGAGAAAGAACTTCTTTTGTATCGAGAACTTATTAAGTATAGTAATCCAGGATCTATTGTAAAAGATATGCTTTTGGGTACTATTCCCTTACCTAATATCAAAGGAAAAGAGTAGAATCCTAGGTCCGTACAGTCCTAACACGTACGGACAAGCCTTTTAAAAGTATAGAAAATAGGTAAAAGAGAAGTGGGGGAGAGCAGTGAGTAAGATATTAGAGTTGATTAATTCTATATTTAATAAAGAAGAAGTAATTTTAGATGATAGAATTGAATTTAGAGTTAATAAAAAAGAAAAAATTTTAATTAAGAAATATTGTGATTTAAAAAGAATGACTGCATCAGATTTTTTTAGAAATTTAGCTATGAAAGAAATAGATGATTTTATCAAATTAGGAAGGTGAATATATGAATTTAGATATAAAAATAGCCAGTATAAAAATTGAATTTTAGGAAAAGCGTACTAAGCAAATTCTTTTTATATACTAGCCAATATAATTATATATTACGATTAATTTATAGTCAAAGGAGTAAGGCGATTCTTACTCCTTTTATTTAATATAGATAATTAATATTATGAGAAATGTCGGCAAGTTTAAAATTACCGACATTTTGTAGTTACTAAGTATTAAAATTTAAATCTATTATATTATTTAAATCACTAAAGTCCTTACCTTCAGCCCATTCAAGAAATCTTTGAATTTCTACATTTCGAACTTTTAATCTTCCGAGTTTTAAAGCTTTTAAATAACCTTTATCAATTAATCCTCTTACTGTAGGGTCAACCGTTTTAAGAAGTTTAGAAATTTCCTTAATAGTGAGAAGTTCAATGTTAGAGGTTTTAAAATAAGATGCAGATTTGATATTAGTTGAATTGTTTTTAATACTTAAGCTTTTGTATTTTATTAATATATTATAAATAAATTCTTTTACTAATTCATCTTCAATTTTCACATCTATTTTTATAGGAATCACAAAAATCACCTCGTTAGATTTATATCCATTTTTCATTATATTAAACATATAAAACAAGCACTTGAAACGAAAACGTATGTTCTGTATAATGATAGTAAAGGGGGAGATAATTATGACTAGAAAACAATTAGAAGTATTAAATACGATAAAGGATTATATTGATAGAGAAGGGATTCCGCCTACTGTTAGAGAGTTATGTGATATAGTAGGTTTAAAGTCTCCATCTACTATGCATGGATATATAAAGAGATTAGAGAATCAAGGATATATCAGCATGATAAAAGGATCTCCAAGAAGCATAAGAATAGTTAGTAATTAGCAGAAAAGTTACTATGAATTATTTCAAGTACCTTTTTTATTAGTCTAAGATAATATCTATTAGTTTTAATAATTTTTTTCTATCCTGACTAGATAACTTTAATGATTTATACATTATTAATTTTATATCATCATCCTCAATAAAATCAAAAATACCTTCATAGAAAGAACCTATATTAACATTTAAAGCAGTTGCTATTTTTCGTAATGTATCAATACTAGGATTTTCTTTTATTCCATTTTCAATATTACTTAAATACCCTTTACTTATTCCGGTATCACGAGATAATTGGGATAAGGATATATTCTTTAAAAGCCTAATTTCATTAATTTTTGAACCTATCATAAATAACACCTCAACATAATATAACTAAATAAGTTTATTATATAAGGAGTGGGATATAATGTAAATAGAAGTGTCGAGTTATATTAAGGAAGGGGATTTATATGTTTTTAACACCTAAAAAGTTTGCTGGTATGGCAGGAGAAAATTACGAGTTAATATTAGAACTTTGTAAGAAAGGAAGTTTAAAAGCTGAAAGAACTGAGGGAGGGCATTACAAAATATATAAAACTGAACTAGAGAAATATACAAGATATCAAGAAGATTTCATAACTAGAGAGAAATACGAATCTGTAATAAGAGAGAATGAAATGCTTAAGGAAAAAATAAGACAGATAGCAAAGATGACAATATTTTAAAATGAATAAAGTCAGTATAAAAATACTGACTTGCATTCTTTATTTTCCCCTTATTTTTCCCTTAACATATAAAATATTAAGCAATAAATGAGAAGATAATTAAATATAGAAAATTGTTATGAGTGTTGAGTTTACTGGGTTAAGCAACATAATAAGACAAAACTAAATATAGTAAAATAAAAGGTTTATAGATTACAGAACTCCGCTATGCTCTATCTTGTAACATGAAAAACACTATATTGATGCTTAGTGATATTCCTTTAGTTCTTATTTTGATAATAAAAAAAATTATGATAGAAGTTAGAGACTAATAGAGAATATTTTAATATAAATTCAAATATTAATTTTTATAAAAAATAGTATTATATTCAAGCTTAATTGGAATAATAAGATTGTTCTGATTAGAGGTGAAATATATGATACCTATTTTAATGTTATTGTGGATAATGAGTATATGTTTCATATTAATATTCTTTTATGGAGCAACTAGAAAAGAAAAAGAGATGGAATATAGAAATAGATTATTAGCACATGAAAAAGAAAAAAATTAATAGAAGTACAAAAGATAAGGCATTAAGATAAATTCTTATATGTCTTATTTTTTTATTTAAAATAATGTGACGTATTTATTAATATTAACTAATTCAAAGTAGTTATAAGAATGCAATTATAAAAATAATATTTAATAAGTGGGTTTAAATATAAAAATAAATGGGGGATTGTATATGGAGAATTTGTTTATTATTTTGATAGTTGCATTAATAGCTGAAAGTGTTTGGGAAACTTTGAAAATGACTTGGCAGAAAGGAAAGCTATGTTTAGATAGAGTAGGAGCATTAGTTGTGTCATTAGTAATTTGTATAGATATAAAGCTAGATATGTTAACTTTGCTTGGTATTAATACTACAATACCTTTTATAGGAATAGTTTTGACAGCAATTTTAATATCTAGGGGATCAAATTTCTTACATGATTTATTAGAAAGAATTGGACAAGTAAAAAATAAGTAAGATATAAGACTTTTACTAGATAGATTTTATGTGTTATTTCAAAAAAAGCTATTTTTACAAAATTAGAGAGGGCTCTATTCAACATAAATACAAATATAATACTTTTAAAGTCAAAGATATAATTATAATCAATTAAAAACTTATTTTAAATTATAAAACAGATGATGTATAATTATCCTATATATGTAAAATTATATTTGAGGGTGGTATATCATTATGAGTAGGAAAGCTATTACTCTATTAGTTACTTTAACTGCATTGATAATTATTTTTATACTTATTAATATAGAGTTTAAATCAGAAGTATTTAATGATTTAGAAGATACTACAGAAGTTATATATTATAACTATGATGAAGAGCTAAAAGAGATAAACAAGCAAGTAAGGGAATCTTCAGAGGGCTTTAAAAAAGGTGAGATCTATGACTTGGATTCTATAGAGGTATTAGAGAGTGATGTATTACTTGCAGCAGTTACTGAGGAGCTAGTAACTAAATCATCCAAAACGAGTACTATAAGTACAAAGTTAAAAAGTAGGGCTGAAGTAAAGGGGATTAAGCTTAATAATAAATTTTCAATTAAATATTCAAGCTTATATTCTGGACCAGGTGCTGGAGAGGTCTTAGGTAATAATAAGGAAAATGGCTATTTAACTCACTATATACCTATCGTGTATTGTAGTGGAGATATTTTGAAAATTAATTATAAAGTAAGTAGAAATGGAGAGTTTATTAGAAATGAAGATGTTATAGTTGCAGTTAGAAAAGAAACTTCTAATTATATGATAGGAGCTCAAAGTGCTGAATATTTAAAGGTTGAGAATTTAAAAGGAGATAAATTTAATAAATTTGATAATTATACTGATTATAAGGAAAATCTATTAGAAGCAGTAGATTTAGAGGATTATATTAATTTTTAAAAATGCCAGGCAGAAGGCAGTATGTATATAATTCTACCTGACAAAATAGTTAACTACTTATTATATGATAAATTAGAGACGAGTTTAATGTCAATTAGTATTTTTATGCATATTAAAATATCTAAGTGTTTTTTATAAATTTGATTTATAAATATTTATTT
>NZ_JAWGSV010000138.1:0-8329 GCF_032552055.1 Clostridium sp.
GTATTAGAAACGTCAAAATTATTTAAATATGATGAAAATAACTCACATGGATTAAAAACCAAATTTATATCATTCAATTTCACTTTAGTTATCCTAACTTTATTATCTAAATATTCTTTATTTTCTCCTAACTCTTGTAGATATCCTAATGCCATTTGTATTGTTTCTTTTTCTCTATTACTAATCGATTGAGAAATAGTAAAATTTTCAAGTGTTTTAATATTATGATTAATATTAAATATTTCAGTTTTTAAACTCATATTTATTATTGGTTCACTTTCACCCTTATCTAATTCCATTACTTTTCCAGTTAAAATATTGGCCATTCGATTAACTTCATTATAATCTTGCCCCCTTCTTGTAGTTCTTGTACTTATATCACCTGCTGCTCCTTGTAGAAACATGAAGAAAGTATCTTTATTTCTTGCCTTTAATTTTTCAATAGTTTCACCTGGATATTCCGATGATATCTTATTATTTTCCACTGATAATATAGTAGGATGACAGTTGTGTAAAACTATTGTTACTATATTCTCTTTATCCGAGAAAAAATCAAGTCTTTGCAAAAATATATTTTTACTATCTAATCCTGTTATTCTACTTTTGCCTATTTCATCAAAGAAACAATAATTATATCTTATATTAATATTTTCTTTCATATTTAAAACGCACTTACTTATTACTTCTATAATTTTCTCGCTCAATAGAGTTAAATATTCCTCATCAACTCTACACAAATACGGATGATTCAATATAGAAGGTGCATAATGAGTATGTGTACAACTAATAACAACTTCAATATTTAAATCAAAACTTTTTATTATATTTTCCTTGACTCTCTCAGCTATATTATAACTAATAGCTAAACTATCTAATGATATTATTGCAACATTCCTGTTCCCTTCATTAAAAATAATACATCTTACATACAGATCACCTTCAATTTCATTAGCTTTGGGTTTAGAATCCCCCATTCCAACTAATCTTGTTTCCTTAATTGGGTTGATAATTAATTCACTATATCCTAACTTCACTTTTTAACCCTCCAATTCCATCTTTTAGTCTCTCTAATGCAACTCTTAAGTTTTCTCTACAGCAACCAATATTTAATCTCATATATAATTCGTATCCATTTCCAAAGTCCTCACCCTTACTTAAAGCTACATTACAGTTATTAACAATCAAATCATATAATTCATTCTTATTTAGATTTAACTTTGTAAAGTCAATCCATACTAGATATGTTGACTCACTTCTAGTTATAATAGCCTCTTTAATATTTTTTCTCATAAATTCAACTAGAAAGTTATAATTATTATTTAAATATTTATTAAGTTCTTTTACCCATTCTGCTCCATATTTATAAGCATATAACATAGAATTTACAGAAAATATATTTTTTAATCCTATACTACTACTCTTAATCGCACGATTGAATTTTTCAGCAAGTATATTATTATTAATAATTACAGTGGCTCCACTAATACCTGGTATATTAAAAGTCTTACTTGGAGACATACATGTAATACACAATTCAGCTACATCCTTCGATATTGTAAAAAATGGAGTATATTCACTATTTTCAAAAATAATATCACTATGTATATCATCTGAAATAACTGTAACTTTGTATTTAATGCATAATTTTCCTAATGTACTGAGCTCCTCTCTACTCCATGCTCTACCTGTAGGATTATGTGGATTACATAAAATCATATACTTAACACCATTTTTAAAATTGATTTCTATATCATTGAAGTCAAAATAATATTTATTGTCAATGTTAAGTAACTTACTATCAACTATTTCCCTATCGTTATACTTTATTGCATCAAAAAATGAGTGGTATGCTGGCGTATTTACTAATATCTTATCTCCTTTTTGAGTTAATTCTTTTATACATAATTTAATACTTGCTATAACTCCAATAGTGAAAAAAATATTGATTTTAGTTATATCGTAGTTATTCTTTTTCTTAAAATAATCTATGAAACCATTCCTTAATTCTAAAGTATTATTTAAATATCCGAATTCACCTATATCTAAAGAATACATTATGGAGTCACGTATAATATCACTAATTTCGAAATCCATATCTGCAACCCACATAGGAATAATATCTTCTTTTTCAGTTTTAAAAACTTCTCTAACCCCATCCCACTTCAATGAATTTTTCCCTCTTCTAATTGGATTCTCATCAAAAATAATCATAAAATAACTCCTCTATTTTAAATAGTCTGGTAACCATTTATAGCTACCAGACTATTTTTTACATTTTCTTTCTTAACCTATCAAAATATTTTTCCATTAATTCATTATTCCACTTTAATCCTGCATCTAAATTTGCACTTAAATATACAGGTGGTTTATAATTACAACTTAGCATTTTTTCTACTGCATAAACAATCGCCTGATTTAACAGTAAAACAGTTGATAAAGTAGACGTTGGTCCAATTTTGCAATCTAATCCTTCTAATTCTATACTTGAATCTCCAGGTTCAACATGATTATCTAAGATAACATCTGCAAATTCATACAACTTTTTACCACTGCTATGTCTTGAAGTAACACTTTGAGAAAACTTTTTAGAAGTTACAACTATAAGTTTATTACCGTTATTTTTAACAAATTCCGCAACTTCAATTGGTAATGGATTTCTTCCTGAATTTGATATTATAACTACACAATCATTTTCTCTCAAATCCCAAGTTTTTAGAAACTCTTTACCAACCCCTTCAATTCTTTCATATACACCGTGAGATACATCTTCCATAGCTATAGCAGGTACTAACCCACCTGCTCTTCCTGCCACTTCAATTGCACCAGCATTTGAATGTCCACTTCCAAATGTAATTAATATTCCACCATTCATTATTGAATCTGCAATAATTTCTCCTGCTTTTTTGATTTCATTCTTACATTCTTCTAAATCACTAATAACCTTTTTTGCTAACTCAAAATACAACATATTTTCCATATTACTACTCTCCCTTAACCGCTTTTATAAATCTTTCCGTTATTAAATGAGGCCTAGTTATAGCTCCGCCTATTGTTACACACCATGCTCCGTTTTCAAAGGCCTTTTTCACTTGAGCTATTTCCCAGTATCTACCTTCCGCATTTATTGGAGTATCTGTAGCTTGTCTTAGTTTATATATTAAATCATAATCAGGCTCTTTACTCTGTGAAGAGTGATAGGTGTATCCAGATAAAGTCGTAGATACAATATCTGCTCCGTACTTTATAGCATCTAACCCTTCTTCTAATGTACTTATGTCTGCCATGATTTTTACATCTAATTTACTCTTTATGTCATACAACAGCTTTTCAACTTTTACACTTCTCGCTCTTCTAGTACAATCAACGGCAATAATATCTGCACCTGCATAGTAAATTTCCTTTGCAGCTTCGAAGGTAGGTGTAATTATTACATCTCTTTTTATATCTAAATTTTCGCATATTATTTTATTTATACCTATAATCGGTAAATTAACAACCTTTTTAATTGCTGAAATATCATTAGGCCAGCAAGCTCGCAAAAACTTAGCCCCTCCTAATTTGGCACTTTCAGCCATTTTAACCATATATTCCGATCCGTGGAATGGCTCTTCTTCAAAAGCTTGACATGAAACTATTATTTCTCCTTTTAGACTATTAATTAAATTATCCATTCTATATTTCTCCTATACTGGAATTAGAATCCCTGTTAAACTTCCAACTATTGCTATCGCTATAAATATTACAAAAACCCATCCCATACTAATCTTTTTCTTATCCAATAAAAACCAACTTAATAATGTTAACAATAATGGTACTAATGATGGAAATATACTATCTAATACAGCTTGTAGTGCAAATACAGATTCACCTGAATTATAACTTAATCCAACTTGTGCTCCAACATATTGAGCTGATATAGACCCTACGACTATCAATCCAACAATGTTAGCAACTCTTATTACTTTATCTTTTATACCTTTACTTAAGACTGCTCCAGCTGCATCTAAACCTGTTTTATAGCCTCTATAGAATAATCCCCATGTTAATGGAATCATAATACCTAAAAATGCTACTACATAAAATATTGGACCCGCCAAACTTCCTGTATCTTTAGATAGTCCTAATGCAATACTTAATAAAATTGGAATTAATGTCCCTGAAATCAATGAATCTCCAATACCTGCAAAAGGTCCCATTAATGCAGTTTTTATACCTGTTATCATTTCGTCTGGTATATCATTATCTTGTTGAGCTTTCTTTTCTTCAAGTCCAATTGCTATTCCTGGAATGATAGCTCCAACTAATGGCTCAGTATTAAAAAACTGACTGTGTCTCTCCATTAATTTCTGCTTGTCTTCTTTGTCTGTATATAGTTTATCACCTATCTTACCCATCATCCTAACAAAAGCAGGTGCCTCCATACGCTCCATATTTTGACATGATAAAGCATAAGTTATCCAGTTTATATAAGCCTTAAATAAGTCTTTCTTTGTTAATTTACCGTTTTCTTTTAATTTAACATTTTTCCCCATAGCTAATCCTCCTCTACAACTTCAGTATGTGTGTACTTAATATCAATTAAAGCTAAGAAAAGTGCAATTATTGTTGCTGCAACTATTGGAACATTAAATACTGCAAATAATATAAATCCTATGAAGAAATATAAAATTTCTGATAAATCTTTCATTATATATTTAATTAATAATCCAAATCCAACTGCTGGTAACATTCCACCTAAAATAATGAATATGTTTCCAACTGATTCAGGTATAAGTGTAACTAACTTAGTTACTAAGCCTGATCCATAGTAACAAGCTAAAAAGATTGGTAAAAATCTTACAAGAAATTGCGTAATTGTTGATATTATTGGGATATTATTAGCTAAATTCAGTTTACCTTCCTTTATCCATTTATCTTGCTTATGGACAAAGAAAACATTTACAGTAGCTACAATATAAACTGCTGCTACCCCTAAAAAGCTTAATGGTACTGATAAACTTACAGCATATTCTGGGGAAGCACTACTAACTATAGCTAATGGAATTCCTATATATGCCGCAAAGTTAACATCTCCTGGCATTGATAATCCTGGTGTAACCAATCCGATATATAGTCCTTGTATTGCAGCTCCAATTAAAATACCTGTTTTTACATCCCCTAAAATTAATCCTATTAACGCGCCTGCAACCAATGGTCTACCTATAGTGTTCCATCCCCCCATTGTACCTAAACAAAAGGTTCCATAAATTGACCCTAAAAAACCTAACAATGCGATTAATAAAGCTTGCCATAATTCCATTTAATCATCACTCCTTGATATTTAATATTTTATATTTTAGATAAAATTTCATTACGTACATTTACCCATTCAACAGGTTTTTCTTCAACTACTTGTTGGAAGTATACTCTAACCCCTATATTAGTCAATTCCTCAATAGATTCTATTTCCTTCTTCAAAAGATTTGCAAAGTAAGCTGCTTTAATTGTTCCATTTCTATTACTCATTGGACCTATATTCAATTCCTTATTTACTCCTGGAACTTCTTGCATTATTTGCACTAGCACACTAGGATCTTTTATTAGCAGTAAAGTACTAGTCGTATTATCTACTGCTTCTTTTATCTTACTAATAGAATCCTTTACATTTAATATTGAAATTTTTACGTTTGGTGGAGCTGCTGCCTTATAAATACTTTTAATAACTGGATTATTAGCAGTAAAATCATCTACCAATAATATTCTCTTTACTTTAAAGTCATTTAAAACTTTTACTACACATTGTCCGTGAATAAGTCTGTCATCACATCTGATAATTGAAAGTGCCATTTTTATTCCCCCTCAAATTTAATCTTCTATTAATATTTTGTCTATATATTTAATGCTATCTTGTCCACTTTTAACACCTTCTCTAATTAGAGTATCTATATCCTTATATTGTCTATTTAATAGACACTCAATTAACATAGGTAAGTTTACACCTCCAATAATCCTACACTTTCTCTCAAACATAGCCATCATTGAAGCATTGGTTGGTGTATCCCCTAACATATCTGTAAATATAAGTACCTCTGTACACCCTAATTCATCAATTGTATCAACTATTCTTTTATATAGCATTTCCATAGATTCATTATTATAAAATCCTATAGATTCAAACTTTTTTTGCTCCCCTACTATCATTTCAGTAGCTTTCTTTATTCCGTTTGCAAATTCTTCATGAGTTACGACAATAACCCCTATCACATTTGTCACTCCTCTCCTTAATAAATTCTCTACACTTATATTTAGCAAATCTCATACCAACTTTATTTTCATTATAAAAGTTCAGTGATTTCAGGCATTCTAGATGTTATTATTTGATATACCAAAACTTTTTCTGTTGCAGGAACTCTTATTTTATATACACTTTCTATTGCACTAAAACTGTCCTCTATAATTTTAATCACTTTTTTATTGCACTTCTTCAGATTATCTTGCGCTTTCTCGGAAACTATAACTTCATTTAGAAAAATTCTTTCTATCATCAAACTCAAATGCATTAATAATATCATTTTCAAATCATTATAAAGCTTTTTGTCTAAAGTTAATTCTATATTTCTTGTAAACTCCTCTACATCTTTAAATACCTTTTGTGGGTTTAAAATAGTTAATTTATTTATTACATTTTCTATTGAAAAGCATTTTATTATACTTGAATTTACTTGATAAAATTTATGAGTAATGCCTAACTGCTTTAATGTACTTTTTAATACATCCTCTCCTTTCTCTGTCAGTAATTCTTCTAATAGCAAAACCTCTACACTTTCAATTTCTAATTTCATAGTACTTATAATCAGAATTACATTATATTTTGAAAAAATATCCGCCTTATTTCCCTTTGAAAATAAAATATTAAATTCATATTCAATTACTTCAACTTCATTAGTATCAAAACACTCTCTTATCATATCCCTTATTTTTATTGAGGTTCCAACCCCCGAAAAACATGTAACAACAATTGCTCTCTTCATCTTAGAATTTTTAATAAACTTAGACTTTAATAAGTTTTTTTCTTTAATATCATTTACAATGTCGCTGATTGATTCATTACAAATTAACTTTCCAGCTACATCTAATGCAATTTGTGTTGTTGTGTTATTAATTATTCCTATATCTCCTTTTACTACATCCTTAACTGCATCGCCTAATTCAAAAAGACTTCCCATATCAACTAAAATTATAATCCCTTTAGTTGTATCTATTTTTTTTAAATATTTTCTTATTTCTTTGGTAATTTCTGAAACGCTCATATTTATTGACATATCAAATGGCTCATATATGTATTTTTCATACAAACTATTACTTAAACTTGCAATACTACTAGCTGTTGAATATCCATGTGTAATTATTATTCCACTTACAAAATCATTTTCTTTAAGTATTTCTAAAAACATAATTGTAAATATAACTTCTAGCTCACTCGAATTTTCTTTCCCAAATTGTTTTGAAATATCCTGAACGAATACATTTGCCAACAAATATGCTCTTGGAAATTTTACACTTAACTTCTTAAGCAAACTATTCCACTGTTCTTCCTCTCCATGACTTAACATGCTATAATTTTGATTGTAAAAGAATTTTAATACTCTGCTAAAGACTTTATGTCTTACACTATTAAATTTAATTCCATATCTTTCTTTAAGCAAAAGAAGTTCTTCTGTTATAATACCTAAGTACATATTTTCTATATAATTATCTCTATTATCGATTTGATAATAATAAATATACTCAACTAACTCTGTTACATCTTTAATAAGTTTTTTATCATTAATTTTTTTTGCTTTCAAATCACCTAATAGTTTTTCCTTTAAAATATAAATATCCATATTTGGCAATTTTATTATTTGTCCAATATCGTTAATTAAAACATCCTCACTATTTCTAACTACTAATGGTTCATAAAAAACCTGCGCTTCATTCTTCAAGTCTATTATTTTATTAATTTCTCTAATATCAATTACTCCGTCTTTTCTATTTGTTCTATAACCATTTGCACACGCAACCAATATTTGATTTTTTAAGCTTCCTATATTTCCTTCTCCATCAAATTCAACGAGATAATTTAATACTTTAGGATATATTTTAACTGTCTTATTAAGTTTTTTTGCTTGTTCTTGAAAAAATTTGTTTATTAATAATACTTTTTCTTCTGTTGGTCTTGAATTTATATTCGGTATTTTAATTAATATTGGTATTCTCCTTAGAAATGTTTTAAGAAGTGTTTTTTTAGGCTCTTCAGTAGTTGCGAAAATAAACCTTACTTTAACATTACTTCTATCCTGTGTAGATC
>NZ_JAWGSV010000139.1:0-8283 GCF_032552055.1 Clostridium sp.
CAATAAACCTTAGGATTATTTTTTGGAGGTTTCATTTATGAAGGATTTTATAAAAAAGTTTTTATTTAATAACTGGTTATATGTAGTAATGGTTTTAATAATACAAGGAAAATCTATGCTATTATTATCTATGCTTAGAACGGAGAATTCTTCTAGCATAAATTTTGCAACAATGTATTTTGGAGTTCCTGCTATAGGTGCTCATTTGCTTATAATTGCATTTATCTTTAGCATAATGTTCTTATTTAAATATAAGGGCAAAATTAAATCTGCAATGATTTTAAATCTTATAATTACTTTACTATTTGTTGCAGATATATGGTACTACAGAGTAAATGGGACATTTTTATCCCTAAGACACCTACTACATCCTGAGATTTTCAATCCAATTGGAAAGAGTTTGTTTAATTTTAGAGTAGTAGATTTATTATTCTTTATTGATTTCCTAGTGTTCTTTATACTATTTAAATTTGATAGAATTAGAGATTTTAAAGACGAATCTAAATTAAGCTTAAGAGCTATTAAAACTATAGTAATTGCTGGATTAACCTTAGGAATTGTTTTACTTTCTCACTATGTAATAGATATTAAAGGACTAATTCCTGGACAATCCTTTTTAAGATTATCTTGGGCACCATTCCAAAGCTTTAGTGATATGAGTCCTCTTGGATATCATGGTTATGATTTATTTTATTTTTCAAATAAAAATATAGATTTAACTGAAGAAAATATTAATGAGGTTGAAACTTGGCTTAACAATAATAAAGAAGATTTACCTGATAATGAGTATTTTGGACTTTTAAAGGATAAAAACTTAATAGCTATTCAAGTTGAATCTTTAGAAAACTTTGTTATTAATCAAAAAGTTAATGGACAAGAAATAACACCAACATTAAATAAGCTATTAAAGAATAGTTTGTACTTTGATAATATATATGAGCAAAATAATTCAGGAACCAGTTCAGATGCAGATTTGATGGTTAATACATCTATCTTTCCTATAAGAAGTACAAGTACCTTCCCTACTTACCCTTGGACTTCTTATAATAGCTTGCAAATGCTTCTTAATAATAAAGGATACAACACTATATCTACTCATGCTGAATTACCTGGTAGCTGGAACTGGGCAGAACCACATAAGGCATTTGAAACTGATAAATTATGGGATATATATGAGTTCGAGGAAGATGAGATTATAGGACCTGGATTATCAGATGAATCATATTTAAGACAAATATCTGAAAAATTAAAAACTGAAACAGAGCCTTATTACACTTTCATTGCAACATTAACTAGTCATGGTCCATTTGAAATACCTGATGATAAAAAGCTTTTAGATTTACCTAAGGAGTTAGATGAAAATATGTTAGGTGGATACTTCCAAAGTGTAAGATATGCAGATGAAGCAATAAAATTATTCTTAGAAGAATTAGATAAAAATGGTCAATTAGATAACACAGTAATTATGATATATGGTGATCATGGTGGAGTTCATAAATTCTATGAAGATCAAATTAAAGATGCCCCATTAAATGAAAATTGGTGGCAGGAAAATACTAAGGAAATACCATTTATAATTTATAATAAGGATATTAAGGCAGAAACTATATCAAAGGTTGGTGGTCAAACTGACTTCTTACCTACTATTTCATATTTATTAGGAGTAGAAAGAGAAGATTTTGAAAGTACTTCTATGGGAAGAGTTTTAGTAAATACTAATAGAGATGCCGTTATCTTAAATGATGGAGAAATAAAAGGGACTCCAAAAGATGCAAATGAAGAACAGCATCTTAAAGACACATTTAAAATTGCTGATTATATAATTCAAGGCAATTACTTTAAGATTATTAATAAATAAAGTAAAGGCATTATAATTAAGAATGAAATAGTGATGAATTAGAGAATATTTACTTTTGAGTTTTATGAAGTTAAGTTCTTTAATTAAATTAGAATATACTAAATTCTTAATTATTTATTTAGATTGTAAATTCAAAAGAGGCTATCTTAGTAAGATATCCTCTTTTTTATGTATTATCTTTTAAATTTTATGTAAGAAATTATAATAGTTAATATGCACCCTATATATAGAAAAATTGGTAAAATAATCGGGTTACTATTATTATTATTTGTTAGTAAATTTTCATTAGCTTTATTATATTCTGATATTGATCTATTATTAAGCTCAGATTCAATATCACTTTTCTTATTATCATTTACCTTAGTATCTATATTCTCATTATCATCTATTTCATCTTCTATAGATTTCTTAAAATTATCTATTACTTCAGTGTTATCTATATATGAAAATACCTCAAGAGATAATACATCACTATTATTTTTTATAGCCTCATAGTAAGATTTAATCCCACTAATATTTCCTTTAAAGATAGGGTTTTTAGTGGATTTTTCTTTTAATGTAAAATCTCCATTTTTAAAGCTGAAGTCTATATCAAGTCGCAAGCCCTCAGCCATAGCAGTAACATTCTTATATATTCTTATTAACTCTGTTATCTTATAATCTTTAATGCTTTCTTTACCTTTAACATCATCAGTAATTTCCTTACCCTTATCTACAACCTCATCAATTTCTTCCCTACTTATATCTAAAGTATTAATATACTCAATTAAATTATCTATACTAAGATTATTTTCTAAAAGATTTGTAAATGAACTTGCAGAGGCACGTATTTTATCTCCAATTAAAATAACAGCTATTATAAAGATTACTATCAAAATCTTTTTACTATTTTTCATCGAGTCACCCCTTTATATACAGAGTATTCCCAATTTGGCAAAAAATATTCAATAATAATCAATTCTATGTCGGAGAGTAACTCAATCTGTTTACATTATTTCCCAGAAAATAATTTCACCTATATTTTATTTATATGTACTATTACTAATATCTGGAGTATTATTAATATAAGATAAGGAGTGATGTAAGTTGTTAGTATACATCTGTTGTGCTGGAGGGGCCACTTCTAGCCTATTTTGTTCTAAAATTAAAAAGGCATCTAATAAAGATAATGTTTTAGTAGATGATCTTATGACAATCCTAACTGATTTTGAAGAATTAAAAAGTAAATATGATTATATTCTTGCCTATGGTCCTGCTGGATTTATTAGAGAATCCTCTATAGGAGATTATGCCTTAGATAAAATAATTGATTTAATTTTAGTATGTCCACAAGTAAGATACTTAGTTCCATCAATAAAGAAAGTTACGGAACCTTATAATATTTCTTGTGATTCCT
The DNA here is from genome assembly GCF_032552055.1 of Clostridium sp. GTDB lineage: Bacteria > Bacillota > Clostridia > Clostridiales > Clostridiaceae > Clostridium. The sequence continues at coordinate 3,255 of NZ_JAWGSV010000139.1, forward strand.
TAGATATGAAGACTTTCGGAACAATGAATGGTGAAAAAGCCCTAAAAGATATAATAGAATTTGCATCAAAGTAAAGATTACAATAATATAAGTTAGCAGAAAATATTAATCTTAACTAATTGGCTTATATTATTGTAATCTTTTATATTTTTATTGGCTATAACTTATATATGATAATATTTATTCTAGCTTATAAGAAAATACTATAAATAAGTTTACTATTATACTACACTTAACTAATATTTTAGTACTAAATTATATTGCCATTCCATTCCTCTAAAACTAATTTCACCGATCTTGTCATTTCCTTTGAAAAATCTGATTTCACCTTCATATTATAATGATACTGAGCATAATTGTTTGCCTTATATTTATTTTCAGAAACAAATAATTTATCTCTTTCTTTATACATTTCATTAATATTCTCTTTTGATAGCTCATTATATTTTTCTTCAAAAACAATGAATTCTTCTTTAAATCTATCTTTTAATGGAACACTATAACCATTAGGATAATACCCTAATGTTAGCATAGTAACTGGATAAACATATTTAGGTAGATTTAATAACTCTTTATGATATTCAAATTTCTCCATAATATCACCGATATAACATGATCCAATTCCTAAACTTTCAGCTGCAATCACTGCATTTTCTGCTGCTATTAAAGCATCTTGTGTAGCTAATAATAGATTTGACTCTGTTGGCCCTTCAAAATTTTCACCTTTATTAATCATAAAATCCTTAGTATTATTAGTTTTATAATATTTATACCATTTGCTAAAATCAGCTAAAAATACTAGTAGAACTGGAGCTGTTTTTATAAATGGTTGATTATCACAGCTTATAGAAAGTTTTTCTTTTGTTTCAGAATTCTTTATTACTATGATTGAATAACACATCATATTTCCTGCTGTTGGAGCCCTCATCGCAGATTTTAAAATTAAGTCTAAATCCTCTTTTGAAATATCTCTTTTATCATACTTTCTAAGTGATCCCCTTTTTAAAATTGTACTTATTGTTTCATTCATTGAAATTCCCCCAAAAAATTTAATTTAATCTTATAACTATCTCTAAACCATACTTACACAGCACTTCTACATCAAGTTCCTCTTCAAATTCTAATAACTGACTTAATATTACGTTTCCTTCAGTCTTATAACTTAATATTTTTCCTTTAGCTTCATCTTTAAAATCACTCCAAGTCCATAGATGTGCAGTACCTTCTGCTGCTTTAATTTCATATATATATTTACTAGACATTAGAATATATTGAGACAACAATAATTTCCTGTTTTTATTATCATAAATATATTCTTTTGAGCATATTTTTATATGCTCTCTTCCTTCTTTATCTAAATTTAAATAATTAATATATATTTCTTTAAATCTTCCCATTTAGATACTCCATTAATATAATCTTTATAGTAATTATACCATTTATATATAGGTATAAAAAATAGTATCTATTACTAAAAGAAAATATAATATGTAATTTTAAGGAGCTGTCATTGTTTGACAACTCCTTAAAAATCTATTCTACATCATAAATTTTATAGTACTTATTCTTTAAGTAATCTATAAAGTATTTAGGATTAAGTTCTTCCCCAGTAATGTTTTTTATAAGTTCTCCTGGAGTATAAATAGCTCCATGAACATGTACTTTTTCATTTAACCACTTAGTTATTTCAGTAAGATCTCCACTCTTTACTGCTTCCATAACTGTTGGCTTTTCTTTTAATAAAGTATTAAGCATTTGAGCTCCATATAGGTTTCCTAAAGCATAGCTTGGGAAGTATCCAAAGGAACCATCTGACCAATGCATATCTTGAAGAATTCCTTCTGCATCATTCTTAGGTTCTACACCTAGATATTCCTTATACTTTTTATTCCATAAATCTTTTAATTCATTTACAGATATTCTACCATTAATTAATTCCTTCTCTATTTCATATCTAATTATAATATGAAGCCCATAAGTTAATTCATCAGCTTCTGTTCTTATTAGAGATGTTTCAACATAATTCATAGCTTCATAGAATTCTTCTAAAGTAACATCTTTAAAGTCCTCAAAATATTCCTTTGCCACTGGTAAAAGATATGAACAAAACTCCTTACTTCTTCCTAGTATGTTTTCATAGAATCTTGATTGAGATTCATGAATAGCCATTGATGCTCCTTGTTGTAGTCCTGTAGATTCTAAATCATCACTGATATTTTGCTCATATATACCGTGACCACCTTCATGGATTGTGCTAAATAAAGCTGAAGTAAATTCATCTTCATGATAATTAGTTGTTAATCTTACATCCTTATTGCCAAAGTTAGTTGTAAATGGATGAACGCTTACATCTAATCTTCCTGCTTCCTTATCAAATCCTATTTTATCTAGTATAAATAAAGAAAGATCTTTTTGTTTATCAGCATCAAAATGCCCATATAAGAAATCACGATTTAAGTTCTTTTTACTACTTTTAACCTTATCTAATACTTCGATTATTCCATCTCTTAATTCAGAAAATATCTTATCTAGCTTTTCTGTAGTAAGACCTAATTCATACTTATCTAATAAAGTATCGTACTTATCATTTTTATATCCCCAGTAATTAATAAATTCCTTTTGATATTCAACTACTTGTTCTAAATAAGGCTTAAATATTTCAAAATCATTTGCATCCTTAGCTTTTTCCCAAGCTAATTCAGAATTACTACAAAGCCCTACATATGCTACATATTTATCATGTGGTATCTTTTTAGTTTCGTTATAGCTTCTTTCAAGCTCTTCAATCATTCTTTTATCTACTAGGCTCATTTCATTTACTAAAGGCTTTAAATCAGTTATAAACTCTCCTACCTTATCACTAGTGATCATCTTAAAGCTTTCGCCAGATAAGTATTCTACAACCTTAGATCTAGATTCACCAGCTTTACTTGGCATATTAGTTCTCATATCCCAATAAACTAAACTTAATGCTTGTATTAACTTTTCATAGTCATTTAAATAATCTTTTAATTCTTTTAACTTTTTATTTAATTCCATAACTATCCTCCTAATATAAGTTTTTCTAATTATAATATACTACAAAATAGAAATAAAAATAAGTTTATTTCTATTACTTAATTCTATTTATAAAAAAGAATATGGCTTAATCCATATTCTTTTATAAAACATTTAAAATTTTTAATTTCTATTTTAACAGAATCTTTATCTAATTTGCTTCATTTATTGAATCATATAATGCGTCTTCATCAATATATTTATCTATATTATTATAATCAAATGAAGCATGGTCAAAATTAAATAGAATTAGATATAGATCATTTTCATTAGCAAATTTCCAGCTACTTTTTTCTTTAACAATATTTACCTTTTATGCTGATAATGTTGTATTAAAAATATAAATAGTTTATAATTTAAGTATTACATTTTGGAGGAATTATTATGAAAGCACTATTATTTTTAATTAATATACATCATCATAGCTAGAGAGACTTCATCTATTTAGATGCAAGTCTATTTCGAGTAGGCTTGCTTCTCTAGGCTGTGATTAGTGCAATCATATTTGCTAAGCCCTGTAGAATCTGCCTACAGGGCTTTTTGTTATTCTTAATTTAAGGTTTCATATATAAGTTTATGGTGCTTTAAAGCAATTAAGTTTAATAAACAAATTAAAATATAACAACTATTTTATATAAAATTATAAGGGAGAGATAAAAATGAAAAAAACAATTATTAAACCAAGTATTTTACCGGGATTTATGGAATTATTACCTAGAGAGCAAAGAATTTTTAATGACATTGTAAATAAAGTAACTAAAGTATATGAGGATAATGGTTGCTTACCCATTGATACACCTATAATAGAAAAGTCAGATGTTTTACTTGCAAAAACTGCAGGGGAGACTGAAAAACAAGTATATTCTTTTAATAAAGGTTCAAAAAATCTATCCTTAAGATTTGACTTAACAGTTCCCTTTGCTAGATATACCGCTCAATACTTTAATGAATTAACCTTCCCTTTTAAAAGATATCAAATTGGTAAAGTATATAGAGGTGAAAGGAATCAAAAAGGGAGATATAGAGAGTTTTATCAATTTGATGTAGATATCATAGGGAAAGATAAGTTAAGTATTCGTAATGATGCATTAGTAATAAGCTTAGCTTCAAAAGCTTTTAAATCCATAGGTTTAGATAATTACAAGTTTCAAATTAGCAATAGAAAAATACTTTCTGGGTTACTAGAGTATCTTAAGATAGACTCCTCTAATGAAGTTATGATTTTAATAGATAAGTTTGACAAAATAGGGAAAGATTCATTTAAAGAAGAGTTAGAAAAACTATTAGAGAAGGAACAATCAGAAATTATAAATAATCTTATAAATATTAATGGATCTAAAAATGAAGTGCTAAGATCTTTAGAATTATTAAATATAAATAATGATAACTTTAATTTAGGAATTAAAGAATTAAAAGATGTTTTAAAAACCTTAGAGTTACTTGGAGTACAAGAAGATGAGCTCCTAGTTAATCTTAAAATCATAAGAGGATTAGATTACTATACTGGAACAGTTTTTGAGACATTATTAGTTAATAATGAAGAATATGGTTCTATTTGTTCTGGTGGAAGATATGATAATTTAGCAGAGAACTATACAAATAATATATTACCTGGTGTTGGAATTTCTATAGGTTTAACTAGATTATTCTTTGTTCTAAAGGAAATAGGATTTGTAGAAAATTATAAGCTACCTTCAAAAATAGAGTACTTAATTATACCATTATCAGAAATCAATAGTTATGTCTATGAAGTATATAATAAGCTTATATCTTTAGGTAAAACTGTAGAAATATACTTAGAAGATGATAAGCTAAAAAAGAAGATGAATTATGCAAATAAACTTTCAATTCCTAATGTAATTATTATAGGAGAAGAGGAAAAAAATTATAGAACTATAAATATAAAAGATATGAATACTGGTCTTCAAAATACTTTCAAATTAGATGATATTAATATATAGAATATAAATAC
>NZ_JAWGSV010000140.1:0-8103 GCF_032552055.1 Clostridium sp.
AATCTGCTCTTTCCACCGTAGTAACCTTTTGCAAGCTTTAATACTTTTTTATGATTTTTACGTGAATTTACCGCTCTTTTAACTCTTGCCATGTTTCAAACCTCCTATAAATATGGTAATAATTTCTTCATTGCTTTTTCTTGAGTAGTTGAAACGTAAGCAGTTTTTCTTAAGTTTCTCTTTCTCTTTGAACTTTTCTTAGTTAATATATGACTCTTAAAAGCCTTAGCTCTCTTTAATTTTCCAGTTCCAGTCTTTTTAAATCTCTTTGCTGCACCTCTGTGAGTTTTCATTTTTGGCATGATTTTAATCTCCTCTCTAAAGTTATGCTTTTTTAGGACCTACAACCATTGTCATGTTTCTTCCTTCATGCTTTGCTGGTTTTTCTACTACACAAACATCTTCTAACTTTGAAACAAAATTTTGTAATATCTTTTGTCCAATATGTCCTAATGTTGCTTCTCTACCTTTAAATCTAACAGTGATTTTAACTTTATCACCGTCTAATAAAAACTTTCTAGCATTTTTTGCTTTTATAGCAATATCATTTTCTTCAATAGTTAAACTACATCTAATTTCTTTTAAAGTAGTAACTTTTTGCTTTTTCTTTGCTTCTTTTTCTTTTTTTGCTTGCTCATAAATATATTTTCCTAAATCCATTATCTTACATACTGGTGGATTTGCATTAGGAGAAATCATAACTAAATCTAATTCCTTCTCATATGCCATTTTTTGAGCTTCCTTTGTTTGAAGTATTCCTAATTGTGAACCATCATCCCCAATTACTCTAACTTCTTTAACTCTTATTGCTTCATTACAAGTAAAATCCTTACTTATATCAAGTCACCTCCAAAATTTTAAATAAATACACAACAAAAATAGAGGACTAATGCCGCCCTCTAGTCATTATAAAAACCTAGTTACATAAACTAGATATTATTAAAACTAATTACCCTACTAAGCATAGCCGTAAGGTGAGAAACGGCTGTTTCTACTTTACATACAATGTATTTTATCACTATTTTTTATTTGTGTCAATTATTTTACAATATATATTTTATACAATAATAAACCTATTTATTCAATTCTTTTATATGTTATTTTAATTAAAAATACTTTAAATTTCAATTTCTCCAGAAAAATCTAATATTCCACCCCTAAGATTATATAATTCTTTAAAACCTTCCTCTTCTAAAAAGTTACATGCAACACTACTTCTTACTCCTACCTTACAGTAAACTAAAATAGGCTTTTCTTTATAATCTTCTATTTCAGATACTTCCCATTCTAACTCTTCAACTGGAATATTAATTGAATTAAATAATCTTCCCTCCTTATATTCATTAAGTCTCCTTACGTCTAAAATTACTAAGTCTTTTTTATCTTTTATAAGCCTTTCAGCTTGCATACTATTTATTGATTTAATCATAATTTATTCTCCTATAGTTTTTCTCTTATTATATTCCTTCAAATGTATATATACAATATTTCAATGTAAATATCCTTTATTTATTAATCAATACTCTTAAACAAAAAAAACCCAGCAAAGCTGAGTTTTTCAATAATTTTCTAATTTTTCCATTTTTAATTCTTTAATTTCCTAATTGTTTCACTCCTAATTAAAGTCTTCCATTCTAATAAAGTTATTTATCTTATAAACAGCATCTAATTTATATAATTCTTGTATAGCTGATTTAATATTACCTTCCTTAGTCATATGAGTTACTAGTACTATAGTAACTTTGTTTTCATTTCCTATATCTAACCCTTTTTGTATTACGGATCTTAAGCTAACATTATTAGCACCAACTACTGAAGAAATCTCTCCAAGAACTCCCGGTCTATCTTCAACTGTTAATCTCATATAGTATTTGCTATCTATTTCACTAATATCACTAATTTCTTTTACCCATAAATTATTCTTAACTACAGGGTTTAAGTTTTCATTTTCAATATTACTTCTTAAAATTGATACTACATCAGAAACAACTGCACTACCAGTAGGTAAATCACCTGCTCCTCTACCATAGAACATTAAGTCTCCTACTGCATTTCCTTTAATTAATACTGCATTAAAGGAATCATATACATTAGCCAAAGGATGATTTTCAGGTATCATAGTAGGATGAACTCTTAATTCCAATCTACCTTCATTATCTTTTACTATTGCTAGAAGCTTAATAACCTTCTTAAACTCTTTAGCATATTGTATATCTACAGATTCTATTTTAGTTATCCCTTCTCTATAAACATCTTCAATCTTTATTTTTGTTCCAAAGGCTAAAGATGATAATATTGCAAGTTTATATTGAGAATCAAAGCCTTCAATATCTGAAGTTGGATCTGCTTCTGCATATCCCTTTTCTTGAGCTTCCTTTAAGGCATCATTAAAATCTAAACCATCAAAAGCCATCTTAGTTAAAATATAATTAGTTGTACCATTAACTATACCATATAATCTTTCAACTTTATTAGCTGTTAAACTCTCATTTATACCATTTATTATTGGAATTCCACCAGCAACACTTGCTTCATAATTAAACATTACGCCTTCCTTATCAGCCTTTTCAAAAAGCTCATCTCCGCCAGTTGCAAGTAGCATTTTATTTGCTGTTACTATATGCTTTTTCTTATCCATAGCAGCAAGCATATATTCCCTAGCAGGTTCAATTCCTCCCATTACCTCTACTACAATTTTAATTTCATCATCATTTATAATATCATTGAAATCTGTAGTCAATAATCCTAAAGGAACTTCAACTCCTCTAGCTTTACTAATATCCCTTACTAGTATCTTGGCTACTTCTACTTCATAGCCTGACCTTTTCATAATTTCTTCTTTGTTTGAATTTAATATCATCCAAACACCTCGTCCTACATTGCCTAGCCCCAACAAAGCAATTTTGACTTTTTTCATTTTGCTTCCCCCTTATTAAATATTTAGCACTAATTTAAATACTTATTGCTAATATACCCATTATACTAATATATTAAATAATTTGCTATTATATCTTATATTTTTCTAATAAAAATTAAGTTTCTTAATCAATTTATTATTTTTTAACTAAATTAATATTTTTCATTATCCTTATTAATTTTATAAAAATACCATTAGAAAAAATTCAAAACCCATTTAAAGTTCTAACAAAATTACTTCCTCAATTGTTAATTGAAAAAAGCTGCCTTTCGGCAGCTCTTATCTATCTTTTACTAGTATCAAATGGTTCACCAGCAGCCTTTGGCGCTTGTGAAGATTTAGAGAATAAAACTAATGCAATTAATGTAACTACATATGGGAATACCTTTAGTATTACCCCAGGTATTGTAGCTAATGATGGAATTGCTTGAGATACATTAGCTATAGTTGATGCAAATCCGAAGAAGAATGCAGCACCTAAAATACCTAACGGTCTCCATTGTCCAAATATTAATGCTGCTAAAGCTAAGAATCCAAGTCCAGCAACACTACCATTAAATTCTCCAGCATAAGTTAATAATATTATAGCTCCACCTAAAGCAGACATCCCTCCAGATATCATAACTCCAATGTATCTCATCTTAAATACACTAACTCCTGCTGCAGCAGCTGCTTGGGGATGCTCTCCACAAGCTCTTAATCTTAATCCAAAACTAGTTTTATATAATATAAATATACTAACTATAAGTATAACTATAACAAGCCAAGTTGTTGCATACACTTTAGTGAAAAATAATGGTCCTATCACTGGTATTTCTGATAAGAAAGGAATATCCTTTGGTATAAAGGAATTAACTCTTATATTACCACTACCTGTTATATTTCTTGCTAAAAATACAGTTAAAGCTCCAGCTATCATATTAATTGCTGTACCACTTATTACTTGATCTGCATTTAAGTTTATACTTGCAAAAGCATGTAATAGTGAGAATAACACCCCTACTAATACAGCTACTAAAAGTCCAATCCATAAAGCTCCTGCTACTCCATTTGCTTGAAGCTTAGAAACTGTTAAGGCACCTGCAAAGGAACCTATTATCATAAGTCCATCAAGCCCTATGTTTATAATACCACTTCTTTCACAATATAATGCTCCTAAAGCAGTTATTAATAAAGGTACTGTGTAGGCAATTGCATATGGAAAAATTTGTTCAACTATACTCCACATTATTTTTCCACCACCCTTTCAGAAGAATCCGTATTCTTACCTGACTTATCGTCTTTTTTCTTTTTAAATCTTCTAATTATCTTATCCATTATCATGCTTGTTGCAGCAAAGTAAATAATTGTAGCCATTATAGTATCTGCTAATTCAGGTGGTACCTTAACAGCAGCATTCATAAAGCCTTTTCCTACGTATAATACTCCGAAGAATAATGATGAGAATACTACTCCAATTGGATTATTTGCACCAAGTAAAGCAACTGCAATACCATCAAACCCTTGGCTTGGCATAACTCCAATTTGCATTATATTTGAGTTACCTGTATATTGAATCGCACCAGCAAGACCTGCTAAAGCACCTGCAATCATCATAGAAAACACTATATTTCTATTAACTGGCATACCTGCATATTCTGCACCAAATCTATTATATCCACCAGCTTTCAATTCATATCCAAGTACTGTTTTATTTAAAATAAACCATATAATTATTACCGCAATAATTGCTAAGAAAATACCTAAGTTTATATATGATCCTTTAAATAAATTAGATAACCATTCAGCTTTTAAAGTAGCATTATCAGATAACATTCTTGATTCTGTTTCTAAGAATTCTCCTTTAAAGTACTTAGGTACTCCATAATAAACTATCCAGTAAGCTATCCAGTTCATCATAATTGAGGAAACAACTTCATTAACATTAAATTTAGCTTTTAATACTCCCGGAACTGTAGCCCATATAGCTCCACCTAGTACCCCAGCAAGTACTACTAATGGTACTAATATAAGTTTAGGAAGATCTAAAGTTAATCCAACAGCAATTGAACAAAATCCTCCAAATAACATTTGACCTGGAGTTCCAATATTAAATAATCCTGTTTTAAAGGCAAATGCAACTGAAAGTCCAGTAAGCATTAAAGGTGTAGCCGTTGCAATAGTATTACCTATTCTTTCTGGGTTCTTTAATCCACCTTGGAATAAATACTTATATCCTTCAACAGGGTTAAAGCCCATAATTATCATTAGTAGTGCACCTGCTAATAAGCCAAGTAGTATGGCCATTATAGATTTTAAGCCTTGATTTTTTCCCATTAGCTTTCACCTCTCTTTATTCCTGCCATCATTAATCCAACTTCATTTTCATCTGTTTCATTTGCATTTACTATTCCAACTAATTCACCATTATTTACAACAGCTATTCTATCTGAAACATTTAAAACTTCATCTAATTCAAGTGAAACTAAAAGTACTGCTTTACCATTATCTCTTTGTTCTACTAATCTTTTATGAATATATTCAATAGAACCTACATCAAGTCCTCTTGTTGGTTGAACAGCAATTAATAAATCAGGGTTAGATTGAATTTCACGCCCTATTATTCCTTTTTGTTGGTTACCACCTGATAAAGATCTAGCTATAGATTTACCACCTTCACCTGATCTTACATCAAAAGTTTCAATAATATTGTTTGAATATTTTTCCACTTCTTTTCTATTTATAAGTCCATTTTTGGCGAAAGGTTTATTTTTATATACCTTTAACACCATATTATCTTCCATATTATAATCTAAAATAAGTCCTCTTTTATGTCTATCTTCTGGAATATGTGCTATTCCTTCATCTATTCTCTTTCTAATAGATAATTTAGTTATATCATTTCCATTATAAATGATATTTCCACTTTCTATAGATCTCATACCAGTTAAAGCTTCAACTAGTTCTGTTTGACCATTCCCTTCAACACCAGCTATACCAACGATTTCTCCTCTTCTAACATTTAATGTGAAGTCTTTTAGTCCTAATACTTTTTTATTGTTTTTTACAGAAAGATTTTCAATTTTCAATACTTCTTCTCCAAGTTTTGCTTCCTTCTTTTCAACTTTAAAGGAGACTTGTCTTCCGACCATCATCTTAGCCATTTCAGCTTCTGATGTTTCTTTAACATCAACTGTACCGATGTACTTTCCTCTTCTTATAACACTACATCTATCTGCTGCTGCTTTTATTTCTTTTAATTTATGAGTAATTATTATAATTGACTTACCTTCTTTTATAAGGTTTTTCATTATTTTTATTAAGTCCTCTATTTCTTGAGGAGTTAAAACTGCTGTAGGCTCGTCAAATATTAATACATCAGCATTTCTATATAGCATTTTTAATATTTCAACACGTTGTTGCATTCCAACTGAAATATCTTCAATTTTTGAATAAGGATCTACGTTTAATCCATAAGATTTAGATAGTTCTTCAATTTTCTTAGCTGCAGATTTTATATCTACAGTTAAAAACTTTTTAGGTTCTAGACCAAGTATTATATTTTCTGTTACAGTAAAGTTTTCTACAAGCTTAAAGTGTTGGTGAACCATTCCTATTCCTAGATCATTTGCTACATTTGGACTAGAAATTTTAACTTCCTTTCCTTTAATCTTAATTACACCAGCCTCTGGCTGATACATTCCAAATAACATTCCCATTAATGTAGATTTCCCAGCTCCATTTTCTCCTAAGAGTGCATGGATTTCCCCCTTTTTGAGTTGCAATGTAACATTATCGTTAGCTACAATCCCTGGAAACTCTTTACGAATGTTGAGCATTTCTACTACATAACTCATGAGCATCCTCCCTATATTATTATTTTAAATTTATGGATATATTATCTTTTTATGTAAAATTAAACTAGTCCATTCTTGATAGAAGAAAAAGACGGTACTTCCGCCTTTTTCTTTAGTGTATCTATACTGAGAATGACTATTTAATTAAATCACCTTGTTCAGCACTTACTTTAATTTCATCATTCTTTATTTTATTATAAACTTCATCAACTTTAGATATAGTTTCAGCACTTAAATTTGGGTTTTCCTTAGGAAGACCAATTCCATCATTTTTAGCATTGAAAGTTAAAGTCTTTCCACCTGGGAAATTTCCATTTAATTCATCTTTTATTATATCATAAGTTGCATTATCAATCTTCTTAATAGATGAAGTAAGTATAATTGACTTACCATTTTCCATAAGACCATCAGCATATTGATCAGAGTCAACACCAATTATCCAAGCTTCTTTTCCTGCTGCTGCTCTAGTCTTTGCTTCATTAATAGAACCAACTCCAACTCCACCTGCAGCTGTGAATATCGCTCTTACTCCATTATCATACATTGTTGCTGCAAGTTGTTGACCAGCTGCAACATCATCAAAAGTACCTTGGTAAACTATATTTTCAGCTTTTAAACTCATGTTAGTTCCTAAGTTTTCATTAGCATACTTAACACCTTGTTGGAATCCCCAGTTAAATTTTTGAACTGATGGAATTTCCATACCACCTATAAATCCTAAATCACCAGTTTTTAACTCAACAGATGCTGCAACACCTGCTAAGAATCCAGCTTCTTCTTCAGCAAAATATACTGAAACAGTATTTTCACCTAATTTTTCTACTCTTTCATTACCTGTTTTACCATTGTTAGGAGAACCATCAATAATTATAAACTTTGCATCTGAGTATTTATCTTGCGCTTGGAAAATAGCAGTTTCAAACTTAAACCCTGGAGTTACAATAAACTTGTAATCTGTATCGTAAAGGTTTCCTATTTCCTTCATATAGTCAGCTTCTGTAGTTCCTACTGGCTTTAAATAGTTAGCATCTACATTTAATTCATCTTTAGCTTTTGAAATACCTTCCCATGTGCCTTGGTTAAATGACTTATCATCAATAGTACCAGAGTCAGTTACCATACCAACCTTTAATTTATCAGTTCCACTAGTTGAACTATTTCCGCAACCAACTAAGCCTGTAAGCATTAATGCTGATAAAGCTAAAGCTATTCTCTTTTTCTTCATAAAAAATCCTCCTAATCTTTTGTGTATACTCATTTTATCTTTCGAACTTTCAAAAAGATTATACAATATATAATTCGCTATTTCAACAAATAAAAATGATTTTCTTTATTGATTAATGGTATCAT
>NZ_JAWGSV010000141.1:0-8062 GCF_032552055.1 Clostridium sp.
ATGTTAAATGTAAGTTAAAACTATAACATTTAAATATATTTATGTTAATATTTATATTATTAAAATTTAACAATAGGAGAGTAATAAATGGAGTTTGTTAAAAATTTTTTAAAAGGCGTTGCAATTAGTATATCTCAATTAGTTCCAGGAGTAAGTGGTGGAACAATTGCAATGATATTAGGAATATACGATAAGCTTTTACATGCAGTAAATAATATTTTGAAAGATTTTAAAAATCAATACAAGTTATTATTACAAGTAGGAGTTGGAGCATTAGTAGGAATATTTTTATTTAGTAATATTGTAAAAACTTTGTTTGATAATTTCCCTATTCCAATAGGTTATTTATTTATAGGTGTTATTTTAGGTGGCGCGCCACTTATGTTTAAAAAAGCTACAGTTAAAGGATTTAATAAGAAGAATATCTTATTTTTAGTTATGGGAATTATAATAGTTCTTATGATGGGTACTCCTGATAATGATGCTTCATCAATTATAACTAATTTAAGTATTTTAAATTTTATTTGGCTTTTTGTAGGTGGAATAGTAGTAGCAGTTGCACTTATACTACCAGGAATAAGTGGATCCTTTATGCTATTTGTATTAGGATTATATAATACAGTTATAACTGCAGTATCACAATTTAATATTTCAATATTAATACCTATAGCCTTAGGTGGTATTTTGGGCACTTTATTAAGTGCAAGAATAATTGAAAATTTATTAATTAAATATCCAGAACAAACCTATATATTAATCTTTGGATTTATTTTAGGATCTGTATTTTCTGTTTTTCCAGGAGTAGATGGACTGAACAGTATAGTAGGTGTATTTTTAGGTTTAGTAGGATTTATATTTACATATTATATTAGTAGAAATGAATAGAGGATTTAATAAAATAAACTATATTAAAAGTGATTTTGATTAAATTGAAACAGAATGCAAAGGTGCTATAGCAGAAAGGAAGATTAAAGCTACAGAGTATCTTTGTATTTCTTTTTGAATTTATTAACTAGATGCATATAAAAATACATTATAAGTTGTTATTAATATAAAGTCTTTATTAATATAACAAAAATTGCAAATTGTCAGAAAAAATGTTTACAAAAACTGGATTGAAGTATATACTAATAAAGTAATATTAGTTGTAAGAGAGATTTTCTAGTATATTAAGCTATATCTTAAATTTAATATATTTAATAAGAGAAATTATCTAAACAACATAAAATAAATTAAAATTAAGGAGGTAGAGATATGTTTATTAATGCAATGACAATTAAAAACAAAACTAAATATATAGGATATTTTATTAGTAGCTCTACCAGTAGGATTAATTTATAATTTGCTATAAAAAGTTTAAATTATTAAGTATACTGCCATGAGTTATTATGCTCATGTTTTTTTTATGCACTTATTTAGTATAAGAGTGATATTTTAAAGATCCTGGGTAACTAGGGTCTTTTTTATATAAAAAATAAATTAAAGGAGGAATTGTGAAATGAGTATTTTAATAAAATCAGCAAAAAATAAAAATGAAATAATGGAAGGTAATAGAAAGGGAGGATTTCTATATGTACGTTTACGGAGAATTTAATAATATATTTAATAGTAAAAAAGAAACTATAGAATTTAGAAGATATTGCAAAGATGAAGGGGTATGCCCAATTCAACTAAGAATAGAGGCTTTCAAATTGTGTAGAGATAAAAATAAGGAATCATTTAAAGGTATATTAGGTTTAGTAAAAAAGATAATAAAGTATAGAAGAAATAGAATATTAAGCTAATAAAATAAAAAAACTTTCAGTGATATAAGTAAGTCTCTCTATTCTTGATATAGAGTTAAAGACTTATATTACTTGAAAGTTTTTTTCATAAATATAAAATTTAATTAAAATTTTAATTGATGAAAACGAATATCAATTAGTTGACAATTGAGAAATATAAGAATATAATTAGTTAGAAGTCTAACAAAAGTGTAGGTGTAAAGAATGAGTGAAATAAAACATGTAGGAAGACAAATTAATATACTATCTCATAAAATTAAAAGAAGAATAGGAAAAGTCGGATTAGAACATGGAATAAGTGGTATGCAAGTAAAAATTTTAGGCTTTATATATACGAATTCTTCTAAGAGAGATATATTTCAAAAAAATATTGAAGAGGAATTCGATATTAGAAGGTCTTCTGTAACAAGTGTACTTAACTTAATGGAAAAAAATGAGCTTATTAAAAGGTGTAGCGTTTCAGAAGATGCGAGATTAAAAAAAATTATACTTACAGATAAGGGAATTGAGGTAAATAAATTAGTTTACAAAGAAATAGTTAGAATAGAAGAAATTATTTCTGATACACTTTCAAAAGAAGAGTTAGATGTTTTTATAGGTAATTTGGTAAAGTTAAACAATAGTATAAGCGAATAATTTTATTTAATTATTTAGTTAGAAATCTAACAAAGATTTTGAATTTCAATAATTATATTAAACAAAAGGAGGAATAGTATGATTAAAAAATTATCTAGCTATATAGCAGAGTATACAAAAGATTCAATTTTGACACCTGTTTTTATAGCTTTTGAAGTAGTACTAGAAGTTATTATTCCGGTTTTAATGGCCATGATAGTGGATAATGGGATAGAAAAGGGAGACATGAAATATGTAACTATAGTTGGAATAATAATGCTAATTATGGCATTCTTTTCATTAACCTTCGGGGCTGCAGCTGGAAGAACAGGGGCAAAAGCTTCAACAGGATTTGCTAAGAATTTAAGAAGAGCAATGTTTTATAATATTCAAGACTTTTCTTTTGCTAATATAGATAAATATTCTACTTCAGGACTTATTACAAGATTAACAACAGACGTTACAAATGTTCAAAATGCTTATCTTATGATTATAAGGACCTTCGTAAGAGCACCATTTATGCTTATTTCAGCTATGGTTATGAGCTTCTATATTAATTCCAAGATGGCATTAATATTCTTAGGAACAATAATATTCTTGTCAATAGCGTTATATTTAATTATATCTAATGCGCATCCCATATTCAGAAGTGTATTTAGAAAATATGATGATTTAAATGCTAGTGTCCAAGAAAACTTAACTGGCATAAGAGTAGTTAAAGCCTACGTAAGAGAGGGTTATGAAATCAATAAATTCCATAAGGCTTCTAAGAACTTATATGATAAATTTATAAAGGCTGAAAAATTAATAATATTAAATGCTCCTGTTATGCAATTTAGCATGTATACAATACTTCTTTTATTCTCATGGTTTGGAGCCAAATTTATAGTTTCTAATACTATGACAACTGGAGAACTTATGAGTTTATTTGCCTATGCAGGTAATATATTAATGAGTCTTATGATGTTATCAATGGTTTTAGTTATGGTAACAATGGCTAAATCATCAGCAGAGAGAATAGTTGAAGTTTTAGAAGAAGAAAGTACATTAAAAAATGGAGAAAATCCTATATTTGAAGTTAAAGATGGTTCAATAGAATTCAATAATGTAAACTTTAGTTATAGTGATGATAAGGAAAATCTAAGTTTAGATAATATAAACTTAAAAATAAAATCAGGTGAAACTATAGGGATTATAGGTGGAACAGGAAGTGCGAAATCTTCTTTAGTTCAATTAATACCAAGACTTTATGATGTTACAACTGGTAGTGTTAAAGTTGGAGAAATAGACGTTAGAGAGTATGATATAGAAACTTTAAGAAATGCTGTATCAATGGTACTTCAAAAGAACGTATTATTCTCAGGAACTATTAAAGAAAACTTAAGATGGGGTAATAAAGAAGCTACTGATGAAGAGTTAATAAAAGCCTGCAATGCAGCACAAGCTAGTGAATTTATTGAAACTCTACCAGATAAATATGACACTTATATAGAACAAGGTGGAACAAATGTATCTGGAGGACAAAAACAAAGACTTACTATAGCAAGAGCGCTTCTTAAGAATCCTAAGATATTAATATTAGATGATTCAACAAGTGCAGTAGATACTAAAACAGATGCATTAATAAGAAAAGCTTTTAAAGAATCTATACCTAATGTAACTAAGATTATCATAGCACAAAGAATTTCTTCAGTAGAAGAAGCTGATAAGATAATAGTATTAGATGATGGAAAAATTAATGGTTTTGGAACACATAAAGAATTATTAGAAAGTAATGAAATATATAAAGATGTTTACAATGGACAAATGAAGGGAGCTGGTAGTGATGAAGTCTAATATTAAGAGAAACAACTTTGGACAAAAGGGGCCAGGTCCTATGAGGAAAAGTAAAAATCCAATGAAGACATTAAAAAGGCTTTTAGATTATGTATTTAAAGAAAATAAATTTACATTTATATTAGTAATTGGCCTTATATTAATTAGTTCCCTAGCAACAGTTTCAAGTACTTTATTTTTAAAGAAATTAATAGATGACTATATAACACCATTTTTAGGTCAAACAAATCCTAATTTCACACCATTGTTAAAAGCAATAGGTATTATGGCTATTATATATTATACTGGAACATTAACGACATATATTTATAATAGATTGATGGTATTTGTAGCACAAGGAAGTCTTAAAAAGATAAGAGATGATATGTTTGAGCATATGGAAAAGTTACCGATAGGATATTTTGATACTCATCAACATGGTGAAATAATGAGTCTTTATACTAATGATACTGATACATTAAGACAAATGATTAGTCAAAGCTTACCGCAACTTATTTCATCTGTAATTACAGTAATTAGTGTATTTGTATCTATGATAATCTTAAGTATTCCTTTAACTTTTGTTGCTTTATTTATGATACTTATAATGTTTATGACAATAAAGGGTATAGGTGGTAAAAGTGCCATGTACTTTGGTAAGCAACAACAGGATTTAGGAAAGGTAAATGGATATATCGAAGAAATGATGGAAGGACAAAAGGTAGTTAAGGTCTTTTGCCATGAAGAGGAAAGTAAAATTGCTTTTGATGAATTAAATGAAAAGCTTAGGGATAGTTCAGATAAAGCTAATACCTTTGCAAATATTTTAATGCCTATAATGGGTAACCTTGGATATATAAATTATGTATTAACAGCAATAGTTGGTGGAGTTTTAGCAATAGGAGGAATTGGTGGATTTACAATTGGATCCTTAGCATCTTTCCTTCAACTTACAAGAAACTTAAATCAACCTATAGGCCAAATGTCACAACAATTTAATGCTGTTATAATGGCCCTTGCAGGAGCAGAGAGAATATTCGAAATGCTAGATCAAAAGCAAGAAGTTGATGATGGATATGTAACATTAGTTAATGCTAGAATAGACAATGATGGAAATATAGAAGAAGTAAATGAACGTACTGGATTATGGGCGTGGAAGCATCCACACAGTGATGGTACTATAACTTATACTAGAATGAATGGAGATATGGTTTTTGATGATGTTGACTTTGGATATAATGAAAAGAAAACTATACTTCATAATATAACTTTATTTGCAAAGCCAGGTCAAAAAGTTGCCTTTGTTGGTGCAACTGGTGCAGGTAAGACTACTATAACAAATTTAATTAATAGATTCTATGATATTCAAGATGGTAAAATTAGATATGATGGAATAAATATTAATAAAATAAAGAAGGATGATTTAAGAAGATCCTTAGGAATAGTACTTCAAGATACACATTTATTTACAGGAACTGTAGCAGATAATATAAGATATGGTAAATTAGATGCAACTGACGACGAAGTAAAAGCTGCTGCAAAGCTAGCAAATGCAGATACCTTTATAAAGCATTTGCCTAATGGGTATGATACTAAAATAACTGGAGATGGAGCAAATCTTTCTCAAGGACAAAGACAGTTACTTGCAATAGCTAGAGCAGCAATTGCAAACCCACCAGTATTAATATTAGACGAAGCTACTTCAAGTATTGATACAAGAACTGAGGCTCTAGTTCAAGAAGGTATGGATAAGTTAATGGAAGGTAGAACTGTTTTTGTAATAGCTCATAGACTTTCAACAATTAAAAATTCTGATGTCATCATGGTTATGGAACAAGGAAGAATAATAGAACGTGGTAGTCACGATGACTTAATTGAAAAGAAGGGTAAGTATTATCAATTATATACTGGTGCCTTTGAATTACAATAAATTAATGAAAAAAATCTTAAGTATTAATACTTGAGATTTTTTTCATCTATAATAAAATTAATATATACAATAATTTTGGGGGAGAGTACTTATGAATGCGAAAATTAGAATGGCTGAGGAAAAAGATATAGAAGAAATACTAGGAATTTATGTTCCATATATTAAAGATAGTACAATAACTTTTGAATATGAAGTACCAACTATTGAGGAATTTAAAAAGAGATTTTATAGTGTTAAGGAAAATTATCCGTATTTAGTTTGTACTATAGATAATAAAGTAGTTGGATATGCATATTCTAGTAGGCATGCCGAAAGAGCTGCATATATGTGGGATGTAGATTTTTCAATATATATTAATGACTCATATTTACGTTATGGCATAGGTAAGGCCTTCTATACTGCCTTACTTGAAATATCAAAGCTTCAAAATGTTAAGAACGTATATGGAGGAGTTACAGAAAATAATATTAAATCAGAAAAATTGCATGAATATTTTGGCTTTAAAAAGGCTGGAGTATTCCATAAAACAGGATATAAATTTGGGAAATGGATAGATGTTATCTGGTATGAAAAAGATATTACTGAATCTGACGAAGCCCCAAAACCAATAATCTCAATAAAAGATATAAATAGTAGAGATCTTCAAAATATATTAACTAATGCACAAAAGTTAATTAGGACAATTTAATAATAGTAATAAGTGGTTTTCTTATTTTTAAGAAGCCATTTTTTTATTTGTAAAATTAATTGTCACCTTAAATAAAAATATGGTTGACTATATGTTGAATAGAAAGTATCATATTAAATATAAATTCAAAAAGTAAAATATTCGCTAGTATTAACTTTTTAAAAGATGAAGGAAAGAGGTAATAAATATGAAAATAAATGAATTGACTAAAATGTCAATATGTATAGCGATAATATGCATATCAGCTTATATTTCTTTTCCACTACCATTTTCACCAGTAATGATCACAGCTCAAACAATAGCTATTAATTTAGTAGCATTAATACTTACTCCTAAGCAATCATTTATAGTTATATTATTATATATAATATTAGGAGCTTTTGGCTTACCTGTATTTTCAGGAGGAACAAGTGGATTTGGAAGAATATTTGGACCAACAGGGGGATTTATATTAGGGTTTCTAATTATAACTCCGCTAATGAGCTATTTTAAAGGCAAGGATTATAATTTTGAAAGATACTTATCTGTAACTATAATTATTGGAATGATTGTTTTATATGCCTTTGGTGCAGTATTTATGAGTGTAGTTCAAACTATAAGTATAGTACAAGCTCTATCGCTAGCTGTATTTCCTTTTGTAGTGGGAGATATTTTTAAATGTGTCTTAAGCTCCTTTATAGCTGTTAAATTGAATAAAGTAATTAACAAGTAGATTAATTACTAGATGGTATATAACTTATAGTATATCTATAGATGAAATTAAATGTACAATTCAAACAAGGAATTATATGGTGAATGATAAACAGGATGATAAAATATAGATATAGTATAAATTTAAAGGGGATGATTTTATGAGTAAGGATAAATTATTACCAGCTTCAATTGTTTTTCTTGGAATTTCATTAATTATTTCTGCAATGATTATTTCAAAGGGGGTAGAAAGAAATGGTCAATTTGCTGGAGAGGGGGTTTCAATAGGGTTAAACAATATAAATAACACAATAAATAATATAATGAATTCAGATAATTCTAAGGAGATATTAACTATTTCTGAAGCAGCAGATTACTTGGATATATCTGAAGATAAATTAAATAGAATTATAAATGGTAGTGAAGGGAATAAGACTGGAATTCCTAATACAAGAATAGGAAATGAGCATTTATTTAGTAGAAAAGCTTTAAATGAGTGGGTAGAATCTTCTAATGAGATTAGGTAACACAAAATTATAT
>NZ_JAWGSV010000142.1:0-8011 GCF_032552055.1 Clostridium sp.
GCTGCATACTTGGCAACCTCTAAACTTGCCTTCATCAAATTATCCTCCTGTACTTCTTTTACTAATCTATGTTTTAATAAATAATTTAACCCTTCTAGTCTTATAGAATTTTAAGTTAAAAATAATTTAAAGTAAATTACATCAGTTAAAAGCATAGATTTTTTTAAATTTTATATAAGTTGAATACACACTTCGTTAACTATCATATTTTATTCATTAAATATAACTTATTAAATGTAAAAACTTTATTACAACTTATATATTACTTTATTGATTCACACTTTTCAATAAAATACTTATTTAACTTATTAAGAGAAGTGATAAGAACTTCTTTTTCATCATCTAGTAACCCATTCATCATTTCTTTTACCATTTCATTATGGAATCTTTCATGAAGTCTATTGGCAACCTTCCCCTTTTTAGTTAATTCAACTAAAACCACTCTTCTGTCTTCTTCTATTCTACTTCTTTCAACATATCCTTTTTTTATTAATCTATTAATAGATGTAGTTAATGTTCCAACAGTTATCCCTAAGTCTTGAGCTACTTCACTCATCATTCTTTTTGACTTACTACCTATTGCTTCAATAGTATGCATTTCTCTAACTGAAAGGTCAGAAAAATAACCACTCTTTAAAGTCTTCTCTTCTATTTGAAGAATCTCATTAAATATTTTTACTAATAACTCATTAACTACACTAGTTTCTTTTTGCATAATTAATTATCCCATCCTTTTTTCTATCGTTACTTAATTAAATAATAATCTAATTTCTAATAAATTTCAATTGAATATATAGTATTTAAGAAAATATTTTGATAATCAAACATTTTATTTTAACAAACCTTGTAAATATGAGAACTTAGTCCTAAAAACTATTCATTTTATTTACATTTTTAAATTTTATTTAATTATTTACTATTTAATGTAAATAGTCTATTATTTAATTATAGTCATAATTAGGAGGTTAATATTATGAATTATACAAAGGTTAAATTTGAAATATATATTCCTATTGATTTTGTTGAAAAACTCAGAGAAGGAATTAACAAAACCGATGCCCTTACTATTGGAAATTATGATAATTGTATTTCTATTACAGAAGTAACAGGGTATTATAGACCTTTAAAAGACTCTAAGCCTTATTTAGGAAAAGTAAATTCCTTATCTATTGAAAAAGAAGCTAAGATGGAATTTAGATGCTCCAAAGATTTAGCTTTAGAAGTAATAAACGTAATTAAAGAAATACATCCTTATGAAGAACCAGTCTATAACATAATCCCAGTAATAAACTAATGTAATAAAATGCGAAGCATTTTATTACTGAAAGAATGAAAAAATTAAAAAATGAAAGAATATCTAAAAAAATCCTTACAGATTCTTTAGGAAATCTTTGAAACAAAAGAGGTTTTGCATTGCAAAACCTCTTCCTTCATTTTTTCATTCTTTCATTCCTTAATTTTTTCATTTAAAATGCTTTGCATTTTAAAATTACTTTCATTATAATGAACCTTTTTAAAAATTATAGAATATTTTAATATAAACAGTAATTTTAGAGGTAAAAATAATGAAAGTTGTTGTAATTGGCGGAGGCTTTGCAGGATGTCAAGCTGCCATCCAAGCAAGAAAAATGAAAGCTGATGTTCATATTATTGAAAGATCAGATATGCTACTAGGTGTAGGTAATGTAGGTGGCATAATGAGAAATAACGGAAGATTTACTGCCGCTGAAGAATTAATAAATGTTGGTGCTGGTGAAATTATTGATATTATGGATGCTTTAGCTCTTCATACTAATGTTGATTTTTCAGGTCATAAGCATGCTAGCTTAACTGATATAGGAAAGGCTGAACCTATAATAAGAAGATATATAGAATCTCTTGGAATAAACATTCATTTTAAATCAAGAGCAGTAAATGTTTTATTAGAAGATAATTCTATTAAAAGCATTAAGTTAGCTGATGGTACTTTTGTTCATGGAGATGTATTTGTAGAAACCACAGGTTCTACAGGTTCCATGAGTAATTGTAATAAATATGGCAATGGATGTTCCATGTGTATATTAAGGTGCCCTACCTTCGGCAGTAGAGAAAGTTTAAGCTTAAAGGCAGGTATCAAAGATATTATAGGAGAAAGATCTAATGGTACTCCAGGTGCTATGAGCGGCTCTTGTGAAATGCCTAGAGAATCTTTATCTGATGAACTATTAGAGGAATTACGTATTAACGGAGTAGCTACTCTACCTATACCTAAAGAAGATATAAATTTAGATAAATTAAGCCAAAAAGTATGTCAGCAATATGCCCTTAAAGAATTTGCAGAAAATGTTATTCTCTTAGACACTGGTCATATTAAGCTAATGACTTCATATTATCCTATAGATAAACTAAGAAAAATAAAAGGGCTCGAAAACGCTAGATATATTGATCCATTATCAGGTGGCACTTCTAATTCCATCAGATATTTAGCATCAAGTCCTAGGGAAAATACAATGAAGGTACTTGGCTTAAATAATATGTTTTGTGCTGGAGAAAAATCAGGATTTTTCGTAGGCCATACTGAAGCTTTAGCAACTGGAGCTTTAGCTGGATATAATGCTGTAAAACTTATTTTAGGTGAGGATTTATTAACCTTACCTCGCGAAATCTCAATAGGTGATATCATTGCTTACGCAAATGAAACCTTAGAAATAGAAAATGGTAAAAGCATAAGACATACCTTCTCAGGTGGTGAATACTTCGATAGGATGAAGGAATTAAATTTATATACTATAGATAAAGAAAAAATTAAAGATAGGGTTAAATCTCTATCTCTAATAGGAATATTCAACCCTAGTAAGAATCAATAATTAATACGAAAAAGTATACTAATTTGTAAGAAATCTATTTTTTACATTAAAAAAGAAACTCCAATATTTCATTGGAGTTTCTTTTAGTATTTCTAATTATTAACCGTTAATTGCAAGTTTTATCGCCCCTGTTGGACACTTCTTAGTACAAATTTGACAATTTATACACTTATCATAATCTACTTTCGCTAGGTTATTAGTTACATGAACTGCATCCTTTGGACAGTTTCTTTCACATAACTTACATCCTATACAAGCAGATGAACAGTTTTCCTTAACATGTCTTCCTATTTCAATATTATTACACTCTACTCTTACCTTCTTAGATACAGGTACAGATTCTATTAGTCCTTTTGGACAGATGTTAATACATGCTCCACAGTTTGTACATTTGTCTACATTTACCTTTGCAACACCATTAACTATATCTAATGCTCCAAATTCACATACACTTACACATGTTCCTAGTCCTAAACATCCATAAGAACATGATTTAGCTCCACCATCTATCATTAATGAAGCAGTAAGACAATCTGTAACCCCTTCTAATTCATATCTATTCTTAGCTGAATCGCAATCTCCATTACACTTAACATAAGCAGTCATTTTTTCAGCTGCATCTACTGATATTCCTAAAACTTCTCCAATATCAGTTGCTGTTTTAGCACCACCAACTGAACATAGATTTGGCTTAGCGCCTTCCATTACTACTGCTTCTGCATAAGCATCACAACCAGCAAATCCACAACCACCACAGTTAGCACCTGGTAAACATTCTCTTAATTTAGGTATTTTAGGATCAACCTTTACTTCAAAAGCCTTTGATGCAAAACCTAAAAGCACTCCAAAAACTAATCCTAATACTCCTAAGCTTAAAGTTGCATATAAAATATTCATATTAACCCTCCCTTAGTGTATTAATCCTTGGAATCCTAAAAAGGCAATTGACATTAATGCTGCTGTGAATAATGTAATTGGTAACCCTCTTAGAACAACAGGTATGTTTTCATTATTATCTATTCTTTCTCTAATAAATGCTAAAAGAACTATAGATAGCATATATCCTGATGATGCCCCTAATCCGTTAACTACAGATTCTATAAATGTATATCCCTCTTGTATATTAAGAGTAGCCATACCTAGAACTGCACAGTTAGTAGTAATAAGTGGTAGATATATACCTAATGCCTTATGAAGGGCTGGTGAAAGCTTCTTCATAGCCATTTCAACAAATTGAACTAAAGCAGCTATTACTAATACATTAGCAATAGTATCTAAATACTCAAGTTCAAATGTTACTAGTATGCCATTATAAACAAGCCATGACATAATAGAAGCTAATATCATTACAAACATTACAGCAAGTCCCATTCCTATTGCTGCATCTTTTTTCTTAGAAACTCCAAGGAATGAACATATCCCTAGGAATTTAGATAGTACAAAGTTATTTACTAGCATTGCTGCTATAAAAATCATAAACAATTCCATAAGTTACACCCCTCTAGTTTTTCTTAATATCTTTTATTTCTAATTTATCTGAAGTACCACATCCACCAGTACCACATCCTGAACAACTTCCACAACTATGTTCTAAAGTCTTAACTTCTTCACCAGTTTTCTTAGCTTTATTTATATTGTAAGCATTTAACACTACCATAAGCCCTCCTAATGTAAAGAAAGCTCCTGGTGCTAATATCATTATAGAAGCTGGCTTAATAGCCTCAGGTATTACTTGTAATCCTAGTATTTGACCTGCACCTAAAATTTCTCTAAAAGTACCTATTAAAAACAATGCAATAGTGAAACCTAATCCCATACCTATAGCATCAAATATTGAAGGTAAAATTTTATTTTTTGAAGCATATGCTTCTGCTCTACCTAAAATAATACAGTTAACAACTATTAGTGGAATAAATATACCAAGTGATGCGTAAAGACTTGGAATATATCCTTGCATTAACATATCTACAATAGTAACAAAAGATGCAATAACTACTATGTAAGCAGGTATTCTAATCTTATCAGGAACAAGTTTTCTAATTGCTGAAATCATCATATTAGAAAATATTAATACTACTGTTGAAGCTAGTCCCATACCTAATGCATTTTTAGCACTAGTTGTAACTGCTAGAGTTGGACACATAGCTAAAACTTGAACAAAAATTGGATTTTCTGTTATTATTCCATTTTTTAATCTTTCAATTAATTTATTCATTACTTTCCTCCTAATTAATTACTAATTGGCACTTGCACTTGTGTCAGCATCAGTTTCTTCCTTTTGTTCTACCTCTTCACCTTTTATATTTTCTAAATAAAAAGTGATAGCTTCATTTACTGCTGTAACAGATGCCTTACTTGAAGTTGTTGCTCCTGAAATAGCTTCTACTTCAATATCTTTATTAGGAGTAACTTTTACAACCTCTAAAAGTCCTGTAGCTGGCTTATCCTTAAATCTTGATATAAACTTATCCTCAGAAATTTTTGCTCCAAGGCCTGGTGTTTCACTATGAGCTAATACTTTAACACCTGAAACTTTATCATCCTTTGAAATTGCAACTACAAAATCTACTGGTCCATGGAAGCCCTTACTAGTAACTTTTAAAACATAACCTACTACATCACTTCCATTAACAGCTTCATATATTTCTTTAATACTTCCTTCTTCTGCTAATTCAACATCCATATCTTGAATTTTTTCAGCCGTTGGCATTATATAATTTAAATCTTCTTTGCTGATTTTAGAATTTTCTATAATTGCTTCCTTAGTTAAATCATTAGCAAATCCTAATAATAATCCAGCAATCATAGTTATAACAAGAAGGATTCCTCCTAGCTTAAAATTTTCCTTCATAACATTAAGCCTCCTTCTTAACCTTATATTTTTTAGTTGTTAAATAATCTATAAGAGGTGTACATAAATTCATAATTATTATTGCATAATAAGGACCTTCTGGATTAAATCCTTGAACTGCAATTACTGATGCACAAACTCCTGCAATAGCTCCAAATATATATTGTCCTACTCTTGTCATCGGAGTAGTTCCATAATCTGTAGTCATAAATATTGCAGCTAAGAAAAATGCTCCAGGTAATAATAAGTCTTTATCAAATACACTGTACATAATCATAGATGAAGCTATAAATGCTACTGGACCTCTTAAACTAATTCTACCTCTTAATGCTAAGTATAATCCACCTAAGCATAAAGCTAAAATTGATACTTCACCTATATTTCCAGTTGCTTGTCCTATAATCTTATCCATTAAAGGTACTACTACTTCTGTCGCACTTGCTGATGTTGTTGCATCACTTGCAGGCTTTGCCATAACCCCTGCCCAAGAAGCAATTAAAAATGCCTTAGTTGCTGCAGCTGGGTTCATAAAGTTTTGACCAAGTCCACCAAAGAATTGCTTAACTACTATGCTAGCAAATATTGATCCTATTATAGGAATCCATAAAGGCACATGAGTAGGCATAACAAGAGCCACTAATATACCTAAAACAATAGGACTTAAATCAGTAATAAACCTTGTCTTTTTAACATATTTATTCCAAATTCCTTCTGCAATTATAGAAGTTAAAATAGTTGCTACAATTATTTTAACTGCATCTATTTTGTAAAAATAAATACCCGCAAAAATTGCTGGAATTAAAGCAATAATAAAATCTATCATTATCTTATTAATCTCTAGACCTTTTTTAATATAAGGTGCTGGAGATATTTTAAGATTATTCTTTTCCACAGTCTTCACTCCTATTCAGATTTTCTTAATTTATTGAAAAGTTTTTGCTGTTTTAATTGCTTGTGCAATTTCAATATTAGATGGGCAAACATAACTACATAAGCCACAATCTATACATTTATCCCCACCAAACTTTATAAACTCTTCTTTTTCATTTCTTTTATATAAGTCATAAAGTTTAATTGGATTTAATCCTTCAGGACAAACTCTTAAACATTTACTACAATTTATACAGCTATAAGATTCATTTGAAGGTAAATCTTCTGTAGATAAAAATAAAATACTTCTTGTTTCAGATGTTATTTTATTATCTAAATTATATACTTGTTTTCCATTAAGAGATCCACCATCAACAACCTTAGCTAAGCTATCTACATTTCCATTAATTGTTTCAAATATTTCTCTATATGTAGCTTCTTTCTTTAAAGCTAAAACTTTATTACCTTCTACAGCTCTTCCATATACAGTTATAAAACTTTCAGCTATTTGACCTTTAGATACTTGTCCTATTCTTATAACATCCACAATATCAATGATTAGAACATTATCATTACTTGAGAAAATCTTACTTGCTAATTTTTTACCGTTTAACTCTTCTATTCTTTTTACAGTAGTAACATCACTAAACTCTTTAAGAGAAGTAATTAGTTCTTTATCTTCTTTTGATACCACTACTTTCAAGTCACATAGTCCCTTTAGTTTTTCAAAACCAACTTTTAAATCTTCTTTTCTTTCCTTAGCAATAACTTTATACCCATTTAAATTAGGTTGAAAGCTAAATGCTTTAATAATAACTTTTTTTCCTTTAAACTTTTCTACAGTTTCTTTTGTTTTTTCTTGCAAATCTTTAGTAAAGCTTTCCAAATCAGTATTTTCTTCGTTTAAGACTTCACATAATTTAGCATCTTTTAATATAAACATTTTATTAGAAACATTTACATTATTAAACAGATTACATAACACTATAAACCCTCCTATAATGACTGTCTTAATGACAGCTTATTATAAATTAACATTTAAAAATTACTAATAATTTCATAGTTAAACTGGTATTTATTTAAAATCTCAATTTAACAACGTTCTAATATTAACATAAAAGCATCTTATGAACAACTTAAAGCAATTATAATTATAATCGAATTAACAAATTGTTCAAATATTTTTCACTAATATTTTATACATTTTTCTAACAAATCCATATTAAACTATTACATTTTTACTAGTTTAATAAAATAAAGTAAGTTTTATATTAAAACTTACTTTCTATTAAATCCTTGTATTCATCAAACTTTCTTAATTTATTAATTTCTTTATCCTTTATCATATATTCAAGAAAAAAACTATTTAATTCAATACTTTTATACAAATCTTTTATTGCCTTTTTATATTCACCTGCATTTATATAAAAACAACATCTATTAT
>NZ_JAWGSV010000143.1:0-7952 GCF_032552055.1 Clostridium sp.
TAAAATTAATTTTATTGTTTAAATTAATTTTAAAAGATGTTAAAATGATAAAAAACTACAAATTATGACGTTTTCATAGTTGTGTTTTTTATTATTTAAATCGAAATGAGGTTATAAATATGCCGGAGAATAATAGTAAAAAGATTATGTGGTATAGCCTTGCATTAATGGCTTTTTCAGGAGTCTGGGGATTTGGTAATGTAATCAACGGATTTTCTGAATATAATGGATTACAAGCAATTGTAGCTTGGCTTATAATTTTTGCAATTTATTTTATACCATATGCATTAATGGTTGGAGAATTAGGATCTGCATTTAAAAGTCATGGTGGTGGTGT
This sequence comes from Clostridium sp., assembly GCF_032552055.1. Taxonomy (GTDB): domain Bacteria; phylum Bacillota; class Clostridia; order Clostridiales; family Clostridiaceae; genus Clostridium. The sequence continues at coordinate 338 of NZ_JAWGSV010000143.1, forward strand.
AAGTTCTTGGGTTGGAGAAACTATAGGACCTAAGATAGCATACTATGCAGGTTGGACATATTGGATTGTACATATGCCTTATCTTTCACAAAAACCTAATAGTTTCATGATTGCATCAAGTTGGGCTATCTTCCAAGACAGTAGAATTAGTAATATGAATACTGTATTGTTACAAATAAGTTGTTTAATCGTTTTTGTTGTTGCTATGTATATTGCATCTAAGGGGTTAAATCCATTAAAGAAATTATCTTCTTTAGCAGGGACATCTATGTTTGTAATGTCTATGTTATTTATATTATTAATGATAGCAGCTCCAGCTATTACAGATGCTCAATTAAATGAAATAAACTGGTCATTAAGTACCTTTATTCCAAAGTTTGATGTTTCATTTTTCACAAGTATTTCTATATTAGTATTTTCAGTTGGTGGTTGTGAAAAGATATCACCTTATGTAAATCAAATGAAGGATCCAGCTAAGGGATTTTCTAAAGGTATGATTGCTCTAGCTATTATGGTTGCAGTTACAGCAATACTTGGAACAATTTCATTAGGAATGATGTTTGATTCAAATAATATTCCAAGTGATTTAATGACAAATGGAGCATACTATGCATTCCAAAAGCTAGGTGAATACTACAACTTAGGAAACTTATTCGTTATAGCTTATGCAATTACTAATATGATTGGACAATTTGCTGTACTTATAATTTCAATTGATGCTCCATTACGTATGTTACTTGATAGTGGAGATAGAAGATATATTCCAGAAAAACTATTTGTTCAAAATAAAAATGGTGCATATACTAATGGACATAAATTAATATTTGTTATAGTTTCAATATTAATCATAGTTCCAGCAATAGGAATTGGAAGTGTTGATGAGTTAGTTAGATGGCTTGTAAAACTAAATGCAGTTTGTATGCCTCTAAGATATTTATGGGTATTTGTTGCTTATATAGCATTAAAGCGAGTAGACGACAAATTCCAAAGAGAATATTATTTTGTTAAAAATAGAAGTTTAGGAATAGTATTAGGAGCTTGGTGCTTTGCCTTTACAGCCTTTGCTTGTATAGGTGGTATGTATTCAAAAGATATATTCCAACTAGCACTAAATGTTATAACTCCATTTATATTAATAGCTTTAGGATTAATATTACCTTATATAGCTAAGAGAACAAATATATCTAAATAATAGAATACTACTGTCTAGTATGTAATTAATAAATTATATACTAGACAGTTTTTTTATTTTCTAATCCCTGTAGTATTAGTGGCTCATTCTTATTTAGTAAACAAGTATTAGGTTTAAAGAAGTAAGTAGCGTTGGTAAAATATACTTATCTCAAAGAAATGGAGGCGTTATTTATGAAAAGAGATTTTTTCAATGCGTAGCAGAGGCTATAGCATTATAAAATAGTGAGGTAGCCTTTGCAAATCCTAAGAGTTTAATAAATAGGAGGCGCAATATGAGCTATTATAAAAAATATATATGGGAAGTAGTTCCTGAAAATTTACCTAAAGTAAAAAGAAATTGCCCAAAGTGCAATGAAAAGACATACTATATAAATAGTGAGAAATTTAGAGTTAATGCAAATAAAAGTAACCTAGATGTATGGTTAATTTATCAATGTGAGAATTGTAAATCTACTTGGAATATGACAATATATGAAAGAATAAATCCTAGGGATATTAATAAAGATGAATATAAGAAGTTTCTAGCTAACGATAAACATTTAGCTAGAGAATATGCTTTTGATTTAAGTATATATAGTAAGAATAAGGCAGAAATTATTTTAGAAGGTCTAAACTATAAGATAATAGAAAGTGAACTAGACTTGTATTATATTAATGAAAATGAGCTTTCAGTTGAGGTTCTTTGTAATTATAAAATGGATATTAGGGTAGATAAATTCTTAAGTGATAAGCTTGAGGTTTCAAGAAGTAAAATAAAAAGTATGCGTCAGAATGGAGAATTTATTATTAAGGATAATAAGAATTCATTAAACACTAAAATAAAAAATGGTATGGAGATAAGTTTTGTTAAGATAAAAGAGGAAGTTAAGTTTCTAAAGGAGATTGTCTAATCCTATAAAACTTTAGGTTTCCTTGATTTGTAAAGTGATATTAAGTAAAATAGTAAATATATAGGAATAAAAGGAGAGATTTATATGACAACACCTTCTATAAATGCATAGCAAAGGCTATTGCATATAAAATAATAATTAAATAGCCTTTGCTACACCTAAATTTAAATTATATATTTAGGAGGAGCATTATGTGCTATATTGCAGCAAAGGAAGTATTACCTATAGAAATATTAGAATTGATTCAAAATTATGTAGAAGGTGAGTATATTTATATTCCTAAGAGAGAAGAAAATAAGAGGCTTTGGGGATCTACCACAACTACTAAAAAAGAGATTAAATTAAGAGATGCTAGGATTTATTCTGAATACAAAAGTGGAATATGTAGAAAAGACCTAGCAGCAAAATACTTTTTATCAAAAAAGAGTATAGACAGAATAATTTTAAAAGAGAAAAATAATACTATTGAAGAAAGATCATAACAAGAGAGCTTAAAACTAGGCTCTCTTATTTTTTTATATAAATTACTTAATCCTTTAAATACAAGCATAAATGCTCCAATTATAAGGAATATATATCCAATTGGGATTAAGAAGAAAAATGGTTCAACAAGGATTCCATCGGAATTTATAGTTGATCCTATAAAACAAGAAGCACCTATAATAAATGGGAGAATGTAAATTAATTTTTTTCATATAATTACTCCTTTCAATTTTATGAAATAATAATAGTACAGTATAATAATATCAATAAAAGATAAGGGTTCATATGATAAAATTCTTGGTTGAATAAAATGTTATCAATAAGATGATGTGCTAGAAAAAACTGCTTGATACAGCAGGTAATTATACTATAATAGGGATTATGTTAAATAAAATTAGATTTGAAATGCTAACTAAGAAAGGACAGTAAATGAAGAACTTTGAGAAAATAGTAAAAGATACGAGAATAATCGAGATTTATAATAAAATATCAGAATTTGAAGATTTAGATAAAGGCTGTGCACATCATAATTTAGAGCATGTTAAAAATGTTGCTAATTTAGTTGAAGTTTTATTAAGAAAGTTAAATTATGATGAAAATTTTATAGAAGAGGCTAAGATAGCAGCTATACTACATGATACTGGGGCAATAGAAGGAAAGAAGAATCATGCATTAAGAAGTTATGATTTTGCAAAGACTTACTTTGAAGAAAATAATATTGAATTAAAAAATAAGGATTTAGTATTAGAAGCAATAAAGATTCATAGTGATGGATTTAATAGTAATAATATTATTGCATTAACATTAATTATAAGTGATAAGTTGGATATAAAATATACTAGAGTTGCTAAAGCTGGATATAATCTTAGGGGGATGAAGGAGTTACTTTATATTAAAGATATTTTAGTTGATATAAATAATAGTAATATAGAAATTAAGTTTATTTGTGATGAAGAAATAAATAAGAAAGAGCTAGAAGAGTTTTATTTTATAACAAAGGTTTTTAAGTCAATACATAGATTTTCAAGTAAAATGAGCTTAATTCCTAAAGTGTTTTTTAATAATGATGAATGGAAGATGTTTAATAATATAATACAGGATGAAATTTAGATAAAGAAAGCATAAATGAAATAGTATAAAGAATATGTGCTATGTTAATTTATGGTATAATATTAAAAAAGAGGGGGCTTAGAGATGACGAAATTAACTAAACCATCTCATCTTAAAAGAGGAGATAAAATAGCTACAGTAAGCTTATCTTGGGGTGGAGCTGGAGATAAGGAAATACTATGGAGATATTATCAAGGTAAGAAGAGACTTGAAGAAGAATTTGGACTTGAAGTTATTGAAATGGAGAATACTTTAAAGGGAAGTGAGTTTTTATATAATCATCCTGAAAAAAGAGCTGAGGACTTTATGAATGCTTTTAAAGATAAGTCCATTAAAGGTATTTTTTCATGTATAGGTGGGTACGAAAGTATAAGAATGCTACCTTTTATAGATTTTGATGTTATTCGTAATAATCCAAAGATATTCATAGGTTATTCTGATACAACAGTTTCTCATATGATATGTTTAAAAGCAGGCCTATCTAGCTTTTATGGACCAGCCATTTTATCAGAGTTTGCTGAAAATATTAATATGTTTGATTATACAAAGTATTGGATTAATAAAGTGCTATTTAATACTGAATCAATAGGTATAATTAACTCATCAGATGTTTGGACAAGCGAATATTTACCATGGGATGAGTGTAATAAAGATATATCTAGAAATACAAAAGCAAATGTTGGAGTTGAGGTCCTACAAGGAAGTGGGAAAGTTAAAGGAAAACTAATTGGAGGGTGTATTGAAGTCTTAGAAATGGTTAAAGGTACAAAATTGTGGCCTGAAGAAAAACTTTGGGAAGATTCAATATTATTTTTTGAAACCTCAGAAGATAAGCCAAGTCCTGTATATTTTGAGTATTGGCTTAGAAATTATGGCTCTCAGGGTATATTAGAAAAGTCAAAGGGAATAATCTTTGGAAAACCATACGATAACGAGTATTATGAAGAGTATAAGAAGGTAATTTATAAAGTAATTAGAGATGAACTAAAGTTAAATGATTTACCAATATTATACAATGTGAATTTTGGTCATACAGCTCCAATAATTACAATACCATACGGTGCTTTAGCTGAGATAGATTGTGATAATAATACCTTCTCTATATTAGAATCAGGTGTTATGTAAAAGGAATATTCTTATTAGTTCATAAAATAGTTTTAATACATAAAACATTATTTATTATGTATTTTGAGAGGTAAATATGATTTTATTAGAAAAAAAGAAAATAAATGAAAAGTCTATAGAAGAATTAGAGGTTTATAATAGTACAGAAAATGATCATAAGTCTTCAGTAATAGAAAGTAGTGACTATGGTTTTGCAATTGCTAGATATAAAGAAGATGATTTTAGGTGCGAATTTGTAAAGAAGTATATTGAATATATTAACGAAAAATATAGTATAAATATTTTTAATTGCAAATTTGAAAGACCAGATAGTGATAGTAAGTTTATAAATTTTTATATTTATTTATGGCAGGCTGATCCGGATATCCATTATAGAATAGAGGATAAAAACAATAAGTATATAGAAAGCTTCTATAAAATTTTAAAAATCACAAAGTTACCTGGGATTACAGAAACAACAGAGATACAGTTCTTGGTTAAAGATATACTAAAAACAATGATTTCTCAGAGTAGTAATAAGGCATGGCATAATATTCATAATACTATAAAATCTGTTTTTTCAGAAGTAGTGGCTGTTAGTTATTGGAACACATTTTATGTATTCATAAATGAAGATAATTTTGAAAAGACAGTTTTAGATAAAGATTATCTTAATGAAATAAGAAAGTATTGCTATAAAGTTATTAAGGAATATGATCTTGATAATGTCTTAGACTATAGTAATTTTCATATTAGAATAGATAATTATAAGAATTATAAAGAAATAGGTGGACAGAATTACTTTAATAGTGATTATATGTTTAATTGTATTACTTTATAAATTAATATTGAATAATACTTAAGATGAAAGCACAATGTTTTTTGATGTGCTTTCTTTTTTTATTTAAATAAAGCTTAGATTAATACTGATATTTTAAGTAATTTTAAAGACGTGATATTAAATTTTAATTATAAGTTAAACCTAAAGTTAATAATAGAAGGAGTATTGATAATGGACAATATTATAATTAGAAATTCAAGTGAAGTGGATAGAATAACACTTTCAGAAGTTTTTGCAGAAGCCTTTTTTGAAGAGTGGAAAAGTCTATCAAGAGATGTAAATAAAATATCTAGAGCATTTAGAAGCGGAATTGCTTTAGAAAATTACCTTGTTGTAACAATAAATGATGTGATTGTTGGGTTTTAGCTTATGTTACTGGAGAAAATAGAGTTTTTAGATTAGGAATTGCAAGTAGACTTATAGAATTTTGTATTAAAAACAATGATTATAGTGAGTTTACTAATTCGGTTACCAATGTAAATGTAGCAGCTATTAATTGTTATAAAAAGTTTGGATTTAAAGAATATAAACGAGAAAAAGTGAGATATGCAAAAATGAGAGGATATTCAGAATTTATATTTATGAAGTACCATAAATAAGACTATCTTTGAAAAAGATATTAATAGTAGAGATTATGAGGAATACAAAAAAATCTACAATAGCTTAAATTTATTAAGTATTAAAATATATGATGATTTAAAGTGAATAACTCTTCTAATGAGTTAGATAATATATATTCTGCTTTAAAGAATTAGTTATATACTGATATTTTAAATTAATCATTCTATACGTAATATAAGAAAAAATGTATTTAGATTTTAATAAGCTTTTCTAGTTTATAGTAAAAAATGAATTTAGTACAAACTAATTAAATAATGATGTATAATAATTTCTAGAATAGTTTTATTGGAAGGTGATTAATATGAGTAAAATTATAGATGCAAGAGGGAAGAATTGTCCTATGCCTGTTATTATGGCAAAGAAAGAAATTGATGGAGGAGTAAAATTCTTTACAGTTCAAGTTGATAATAAAATAGCAGTAGAAAATTTAAGTAAATTGGCTAGTAGTCAAGGATTTGAAGTTAAAGTAACTGAAGTTAATGGTAATTTTGATGTTAGGTTTTCAAATGGATGTGAAGAATGTCAAGAAATATTAGCTAAGGTTGAAAATAGAAAGCCTCTTGGTGATTGGAGTATATTTGTAAATAAAAGCACAATTGGTGTTGGTAATGAAGAGTTAGGACAAACACTAATAAAGATGTTTTTATATACAATATCAGAATCAGAGGATTATCCAAAATCAATTTTATTTATGAACGATGGAGTAAAGGTTCCTACACTTAATGAACAAGCTGCTGAACACTTAAAAGAGTTAGAAAACCATGGAGTAGATTTGCTTGTTTGTGGAGCATGTCTTAATTTCTATGGATTAGAAGATAGGCTTTCAGTAGGAAGAGTAAGCAATATGTATGAAATAGTTGAAGAAATGAAGGTAGTTTCTAAAGTTATAACTATATAAGAGTTATAAGATATATAAGAAAAGTCACTCTAATACATATAGGGTGACTTTTCTAGTAAATTTATCCGAACGCTACCATTGCTAACACTCCCCCTTCAACAAGTGGGAGCTGAGCACTGCTACGCGCCTGGATTAGTTCTTCTAACCTTCAGGTTGGTAGTGTATTCCTGTTAAGAAAACTCCACCTGAAGATAAGAATCACTTTATAAAATAATATAATTCATATAAATATTAGTTTAAGTACTTATAATATATTTTTGACTTTTTTGATTTTTCATAACCAATTATATTTAATTATTTAGATAGTTAATTTAGGGTTTAGTTCTTTATAAATATAGTCATCAATTATATTTTTATGAGTTTCAGCTATATTAATTGTATTTAATTCATTAATACTAAAATATTTTAATTCTTCTGATTCTTCACTGCATAATAGTTTATGAGTTTTATTTAACTCAACAATATATACTGCTG
>NZ_JAWGSV010000144.1:0-7774 GCF_032552055.1 Clostridium sp.
GGAGTGGGTTATATGAAAAAACTAAATGGGTTTTTTGAAGAAAAAATGTTACCTATAGCTGCAAAGCTTGGGGCGAACAAAGTGTTAATTTCAATACGTGATGGTATAACATTAAGTATGCCACTAATTATTATTGGTTCCTTATTCATGATAATAGCAAGTTTTCCTGTTAAAGCATGGACTGATTGGCTGACAGCTGTAGGAATTGATGCTTATTTATGGAAGGGTGTAGATAGTAGTTTTGGATTAATGGGTCTAATAGCAAGTTTTGGAATTGCGAATAGCTTAGCTCGTCAAAATAAAGTTGACGGAGTATCAGCCGGTATTATAGCATTATCTTCATTTATAGTTGTTACACCTTTTGTAAGCGGTGAAACAGGTGCAGGCATCCCAGTTGGCTACATGGGAAGTAAAGGTTTATTCGTAGCTATGATTCTTGGTATTATTTCAGCTTTAATTTTTATCTGGTTTATAAAACGTGATATCCAAATAAAATTACCAGATTCTGTTCCACCTGCAGTTGCTAGAAGCTTTAGTGCTTTAATTCCAGGTGCAGCTATTATAACTTTATGGTTAGTTGTTTTTGCAGTTCTTGATAAGATGAATATTGGTAATATTCATGACATAATGATGATAGTTTTAGGAGGACCTTTAGGATTACTTGGTAATAACATATTTGGAACAATTATTGCAATTCTATTAAATAGTTTATTCTGGTTCGTTGGTATCCATGGAGGAAACGTTGTAAACAGTATTCTTCAACCTATTTGGTTAATGAATTCAGATGCAAACCGTTTATTATTCCAAGCTGATAGTGCGGCTCATTTACCAAATATTATTACACTACCATTTATAGATAATTTTGTATATATGGGTGGCGGTGGAGCCACAATTGGATTAGTAATTGTTATTGCAATCATTGCTAGACGTAAAAATGCAAGTAAAATGACTAAAACTATGGCGCCATTAACTTTAACTCCTGGTATATTCAATATTAATGAACCTGCTATGTTTGGTTTACCAATAGTAATGAATGTTTCATTAATAATACCATTTATTTTAGCACCAGTAGCAAATGCGGTAATATCATATGTGGCAATGGCTTCAGGGTTGGTTGCAAGAACTACAGGTATAACAGTTTCGTGGACAATGCCACCAATTCTTAGTGGATTCCTTACAACTGGAAATCATATAAGCGGAGCTGTATTACAATTGGTATGTATAATTGTAGACGTAGCAATTTATTGGTTCTTCTATAAAGCAGTTGAAAAGCAAAATTTAGCTTTAGAAGCAGTAGAAGCTAATGAAGTTAATGAAGTTAATAATATAATGAGTTAAATAAAAGAAATAAAAATAAAAGAAATAAATATAAGTTAAAGAAATATTTGGAGGAGTAATTATGGGTAAAAGATTAATTAGTGCAAATGCTTCGGAAATATTGCAAATGACCGCAGCAGAGTTAAAACAAAGTATTAAAGCAAGCGAAGGGAGAACCATTCTGTCAGAGAATGTGGCACCAAGAGAATCATTTATCGGTGATATTACTAACTCTGAGATCGCTAGAGCTTTTGGAGCAGATTTAATTCTGCTTAATTGTGTAGATGTTTTAAATCCTTGCATATTTGGATTAGAAGTAAAAGAGGGATCTTCTTTTGTAGATGAACTACATAACTTGGTAGGTCGTCCAATAGGAGTGAATTTAGAGCCGGTAGATTTAGAGGCTGATATGGCAGAGGATCTTTATACTATAAGCAAAGGTAGACAAGCTAATCTTGAGACAATTAAAGAAATTGAAAGACTAGGGATGGATTTTGTATGTTTTACTGGTAATCCAGGTACAGGAGTTACTAATTCACAAATAGAAAAAACAATTCGTTTAGCAAAAGAAAATTTCTCAGGTCTAATAATTGCTGGTAAAATGCATGGAGCTGGTGTTAATGAGCCAGTTGCAGATTTAAAGGCAGTAGAAAGCTTTATTGATGCTGGTGCAGACATTATATTAGTACCTGCAGTTGGTACTGTACCTGGTTTTGACGATTCAGAACTAAAAGAAGTAGTTAGAGTAGCACATGAAAAAGGGGCTCTTGTATTAACTGCTATTGGTACTAGCCAAGAAAGTGCTGATGAAGATACTATTAAGCAAATTGCTATAAGAAATAAGATTTGTGGAGTAGATATTCAACATATTGGTGATGCAGGCTATGGTGGGGTTGCACCTTTCGAGAATATTTTTGCTATGAGTAAGGCAATTCGTGGGGTTCGTCATACTGTATCGATGATTGCACGTTCAATTAACCGTTAATTATTTTTTAAATAGGAATATAGTTAAAAGATTTGGGATGATAGGTTAAAATTCAACTTATCCTCCCATATATTACTAAAAATAGAGAGGTTATTAACCGTAGATAGGAAAGGGTGTATATATATGAAAAAGACAATTATGTTAGTGTGTGCTGCAGGAATGAGTACTAGTTTAATGGTTGCGAAAATGCAAAAGGCCGCTGAAGCTAAGGGTATTGAAGCAGATATATTTGCTATTTCAGCAGGAGAGGCAGATAGTTATTTAGATGAGAAAAAAGTAGATGTAGTACTTTTAGGACCACAAGTAAGATTTATGAAAGCGCAATTTGAAGAAAAAGTTGCACCAATGGGAATTGCGTTAGATGTAATACAAATGACAGATTACGGTATGATGAATGGAGAAAAAGTATTAAATCAAGCTCTTAAATTAATGGAATAGGATTTTAGAGCCAATTGATTAAAGGAGTGTTTAATTTGGAAGAACAAACAAATTTAGAAGTTATTATGGAGTTAATTATATATGGAGGAGATGCCAAAAGTAATGCTATGGAAGCTATTCAAGCTGCTAAGGCTGGAGATTTTGAATCAGCTAAAGCTAAGATTTCAGCAGCAGAAGCTTCATTAGTAAAGGCTCATCATTCTCAAACAGGAATGTTAACTGAAGAAGCTAAAGGAAATAAGTCTGAAATTTCTTTATTAATGGTACATGGACAAGACCACTTGATGACTTCAATGGCATTTACGGATTTAGCAAAGGAAATTGTTGATGTATATAAGAAAATTAATGAAAAGTAATTTTATGCTTTATTATATAATTAGGAAATAATAAATATGTAAAGAAAGTGATTTAAAGTGCTGAAGAAAAAAAGAAGTGATAAGTATAAAGTTTATAAAATTTACTTAATAAAGTGAATAGAAATAATGATTATTTATTGATAACGTTATAAAAAGATTCTTGACAACGTTATACTGATGTATTATTATATAGACAAGTTAATAATGTTAGTAATTAGGATTGTTACTGGTAAGCAGGCAAGACCTAATAGGTATATAAATGTAATTTTATGTTTAAATAAATTATAGTTATATGCCTATTAGGTTTTTTTAAAATTCATATATGCTAGGAGTGTTATATATGAGAATTACACGCATAATAAATAATAATGTAATATGTGCAGTTAATGAAAGAAATCAGGAGAGAATTCTTTTAGGAGCAGGAATTGGATTTCAAAAGAAAAAAGGTGAAAAAGTAGATAAAAGTAAAGTGGAAAAGGAATTTTTCTTAAAATCCAAATCTGTATCAGGAAAGCTTTTCTCAATATTAACTCAAATTCCTATGGAGTATATGAGGGTTACAGAGAGTATTATAAAATATGCTAAAGAGACACTAAATGAGGAACTAAGTGAAAATATTTATTTAACTTTAACAGATCATATAAGTTTTTCTATAGCAAGACAAGAAAAAGGATTGCCCTTTAGTAATGCTTTATTGTGGGAAATAAAAAGGTTTTATCCTAAAGAGTTTAGTATAGGTTTAAAGGCTATAGAGCTTTTAAATAAAGAGTTTAATATAACTTTACCAGAAGATGAAGCAGCTTCAATTGCAATGCATATTGTAAATGCAGAACTTGGTGGTGAAGCTATAAGGGATACTATACAAGTTACTGAATTTATTCAAAATATATTAAATGTAATAAGATATCATTTTAAAATTGATATAGATGAAGATTCATTGTATTATAGTAGATTCTTAACTCATTTAAAGTTTTTTGCTTATAGAATACTAAGTAGTACATTAAGTGAAGAGGGAGATGAAGACTTTAAAGAAGTCGTTAAGTTAAGATATCCAGAAGCATATGAATGTACATTAAAGATTGCTAAGTTGATTAGGGATAAGTACAATAAGGAATTAAATTCAGATGAATTAGTTTATTTAACTGTTCATATTAAGAGAATTATTACAAGTTAGTAAAAATTGAATGAGACCTATTTAATAGGATTGTTACTGGTAGTGCAGGCAAGACCTAGAGTATTAAGAGTAGTTTATTTATAAATTAAATTTTTTATAGATTTAGTTTGTATTATAAATTTTATTTCTAATACTCTAGGTTTTTTTATAAAATTTTATAAGTTTTTTGTAAGGAGAGATAGAATATGGATTTTAAGAAGATGGCCAATGAAATATTAGAATTAGTTGGCGGAGAAAAAAATGTAGCTAGTGTTACAAATTGTATGACTAGACTAAGATTTAATTTAAATGATGTTAGTAAGGCTAATACAGGAGCTATAAAGAAACTTGAAGGAGTTCAAGGAGTAGTAAATAAAAATGGACAATTCCAAATAATTATTGGAACAAATGTAAGTAAGGTTTGTGATGAAATACATAAGCTTGGTAACTTTGAAGAAAATTCATCTTCAGATTCTACAAATGAAGAAACAGGAGTAATAAATAAAGTTTTAGGTACTATTACAGCAATATTTACTCCAATTATCCCAGCACTTGCAGGCTCAGGTATGATAAAGGCGTTATTAGCAGTGTTAAAGCTTTTTGGATTAGTAGATGCGGGTACTCAAACATATGCTTATTTAAGCTTTTTAAGTGATACAGTATTCTATTTCTTACCAGTTATATTAGCTTATTCAGCTGCTAAGAGATTTAAGTGTAGCCCTTATTTAGCTGCTGTACTTGGAGCTGCACTTCTACATCCAAGTTTTACAGCTTTAAATACTGGTGATCCAGTTGCTTTCTTTGGAATACCTGTAAGAATGATTTCTTATGGTTCAAGTGTTGTTCCTATACTTTTAATAGTATTTGCACAATCATATGTTGAAAAATTTGCAAAGAAGATATCACCTGCTTCAGTAAAAGTATTTTTAGTACCACTTATTACTTTAATAATAACTTCTTTAATAGGATTTACTGCTTTAGGACCTTTAGGTAATTATGTTGGTGAAATTCTTGCTATTGGAATGAACTTTATAAATGATAGAGCTGGATGGCTTATCCCTGTAATTATGGGTGCATTTACTCCATTATTTATCATGACTGGTATGCATTATTGTTTTGCACCTATACAACAAATTCAATATGCGACTTTAGGATATGGTACAATTTTAGGACCTGGAATGTTATCATCTAATATTGCTCAAGCAACATCAGCTTTAGTAGTTGGATTAAAAACTAAAAATAAATCATTAAAGCAATTAAGTATATCAAGTAGTACCACTGCATTTATGGGTATTACAGAACCAGCGTTATATGGTGTAAACTTTAAACTTAAAAAACCTTTATATGCATCTATGATAGGTGGAGGTATAGCTGGTCTTTATGCTGGTATTACTGGAATTAGAACATATGCATCGGCTACAGCAGGACTTGCTGCAATTCCAGTTTATATTAGTGATGATATGTCAAATGTTATAAATGCATGTATTACAATAGTTATTTCAATAGTTGCTACAACAATAGTTACTTTAATAATGGGATTTGATGATATTGAAGAAGAGAACAAAGAAGTTTCTGAAGAAAAAAATGAAACTAAAGCTAAATCAATAGTAGGAGAAATAGCTTTATCTACTCCAGTTGAAGGCGAAGTTATTCCGCTATCAGAAATGAATGATGATGTATTCGCAGAAGAGCTTATGGGTAAAGGGATGGCTGTTATACCAACAGTAGGAAAAGTTTTTGCACCATTTGATTGTACAGTTGAATCTTTATTTAAAACTAATCATGCTATTGGATTAAAGGATGAAAATGGTGTAGAATTATTAATTCATATAGGAATAGATACTGTAAAATTAGAAGGTAAATATTTCAATTCTCATATAAAACAAGGTGATGTAGTTAAAGCTGGAGATTTATTAATAGAATTTGATAAAGAAGCTATTAAAAATGCTGGATATGATATAACTACAGCAGTTATTGTTACTAATACTGCAAATTATATGGATGTATTAGGAACTGAAAAAACTTATATTAAGAATGAGGATACATTAATAAGAGTTCTTAATTAAGAAAGGAGAATTTTGATGGCGACAAGATTTAATGAAGGTTTCTTATGGGGAGGTGCTATAGCAGCTAACCAATGTGAAGGAGCTTATAATGAAGATGGAAAAGGATTATCTATTCAAGATATAATGCCAAATGGAATAGTAGGTCCAATTTCAGATGGACCAGTAGAAGAAAATTTGAAGCTTGTAGGAATAGATTTTTATCATAGATATAAGGAAGATATTAAATTATTTGCGGAAATGGGCTTTAAGACATTAAGATTTTCAATTGCTTGGTCTAGAATATTTCCTAAGGGAGATGAAGAAACTCCAAATGAATTAGGATTGAAGTTTTATGATAATGTTATAGATGAATGTTTAAAATATGGTATTGAACCATTAGTAACATTATCTCATTATGAAACACCACTTCATTTAGCTAAAACTTATGATGGATGGAGAAATAGAAAGCTAATAAAATTCTTTGAGAATTATTGTAGAGTAGTTTTTGAACGTTATAAGGGTAAGGTAAAATATTGGCTTACATTTAATGAGATAAATTCTGTAATACACTTTCCATTAATGGGAGCTGGAATATTAACTCCAAAAGCAGAGTTAACTAAGCAAGATGTTTATCAAGCAGCACATCATGAATTAGTTGCAAGTGCATTAGCAGTTAAACTAGCTCATGAAATTATGCCAGATGCAAAGGTTGGATGTATGGTGCTTGGAGTAATAAATTATCCTATGACTCCACATCCGGATGATATGATAGCTTCAATGGAACGTGATCATGATCTTATGTTCTTTACAGATATTCATGTAAGAGGTAAGTATCCAAGATATACAAAGAAGTTATTTAGGGAATTAGGCGTTAATATTCAAATGGAACCAGAAGATGAAGAAATACTAAAAAATACAGTAGACTTTATATCTTTTAGTTACTATATGAGTAAATGTACAGCTAAAGACTTATCAAAGTATGAAAAAGGAAGAGGAAATTTAACTTCAGGAGTTAAAAATCCATATTTAGAAGAATCTGAATGGGGATGGCAAATAGATCCTCAAGGCTTAAGATATATATGTAACTATTTTTATAATCGTTATGAAAAACCATTATTTATTGTTGAAAATGGCTTAGGTGCAGTAGATGAATTAGTAGAGGTAGATGGTGAAAAAACAGTAATAGATGATTACCGGATTAAATATTTAAATGACCATTTAGTTGAACTAGGAAAAGCTATAGAAGATGGCGTTGAAATAATGGGATATACAAGTTGGGGATGTATTGATTTAGTTAGTGCATCTACAGCAGAACTAAAGAAAAGATACGGATTTATATACGTTGATCGTCAAAATGATGGCTCAGGAACTCTAGAACGTTATAAGAAAAAGAGCTTTAATTGGTATAAAGAAGTTATAAGAACTAATGGTGGAAGCTTGATTGAGTAAGTTTATGTGGAAAAACAAATCACTTTAATAG
>NZ_JAWGSV010000145.1:0-7703 GCF_032552055.1 Clostridium sp.
AATTATTGCTGTTACTAATAATATTGTTCCTATAGTAAATCCAGCATCTATCACTTGTCCGTAAAGTAATTGTCCTGGAGCTACACTTATAGTTGCTACTGCTGTTGAAAAAGCTGATACTCTTCCAAGCATATCTTGAGGTACTTCCTTTTGAATATAAGTTAGAGTCAATACATTAGATAAAGATAGAGATAGCATTATAGCCATTCCTCCTACCGCAAAAATTCCTGCCAATGTGTAGTTACCTGCTTTTAATACTCCTAGGCTTGACATTAATAAAACTCCAAAAAGCATTGGAAAATAGGTATAATGTGCCTTTTTCATAGAAAACATATTTGGTTTTATACTTATCCATAAACCACCCAATATCATTCCTAATACACATACCCCCTCTACTATTCCATAAACTTCTGAAGGTAACCCTAAAAATACATTTATAAAGTAAGGTGCAACTATTGATAAAATAGGCACTAAGAATATATTACACATAGCATAGGAAGCTATAATTCCTAAAACTATTTTCTTTTCCTTCTTCAAATACATAAAGCTGTTTTTCATTTCTATAAATGAGTTTTTTATAAAGCTCATAGAGAATACTTTGGCTTCTTTATTTGAATAAGATACTCTATCGCTTCCATTAACACTTGGACAAGTGCTACCTTCAGTATCTTCTCCCACAGAAGCTTCTAACTTCTTCTCAACATCAGGTATATCTAAGAACATTTCCATTATAGCTGAGAATAGAAAACTTACAGCATTTATCATTACTATTACTTTTATTCCAACTAGTCCATAAAGAATCCCTGCAAATATTGGCCCAACAAAGTTTACTACTGATCCTACTTGATTTATTATTCCATTAGCTGAAGTTAGCTTATCTTCTTCAACTACTTGAGGAATAGAAGCTGTAACTGCTGGTCCATATAATGTGTAGCAAATTGATAATATAAACATTACTGCTGCTACTATTATTTCATGATCTCTTCCTCTTAATAATATAAATGCATATATACCAATAATAACTGAGCAAAAAAGATCTAAATAGACCATTATCTTTTTTCTATTTATCTTATCAGAAAGCATTCCAGCAATAGGTGCAAATAAAATATATGGTATAGTTGATATTGCTAAAATATTTGCAAATGTTGCTGTACTTCCTGTAAAGTCCAATAAGTATAAGGACATACTAAATCTTTGAATTGCATTTCCAAAAAGGGAAATAATCTGCCCTACTACTATTATTATAAAATTTTTATTTTTCATTTGTCCTCCCTAAGTAGCTGACATTCTATATAACTAAATATTATTTTCGATGCTTATAAAACTACTTCTCTAAGTAGCTCATATTCCATACATACTGGATATTCTCCATTTTCACTTACTTGAAGGTTTGCATCTATTCCATAGATTTCTTTTAAAGATTCTTTATTAATTACATCTATTGGTCTTCCTTCACAGATAATTTCACCTTTTTTAAGTCCAATAATATTATCTGCAAATCTACATGCATTGTTTAGTTCATGCAATACAATAACTACTGTAATATTTTTTTCTTTATTTAATCTCTGTAAGACTTCTAATACTTCAAGTTGATAAGACATATCTAAGTAAGTTGTTGGTTCATCAAGCATTATTATGTCTGTTTCTTGAGCTAAAACCATAGCTATCCAAGCTCTTTGTCTTTGTCCCCCAGATAAATTTTCTACTTCTCTATCTGCAAATTCTGAAAGACCTGTTTCTTCTATTGCCCAGTCAATAACTTCTTTATCATGGCTATTAAGTCCACCTATCATTTTTTGATGAGGAAATCTTCCAAAGGCAACTAGTTCTCTTACTGTTAATCCACTTGGACATACTGGACCTTGAGGCAGGAATGCTACTTCTTTAGCTATATCTTTTTCTTTTACCTTTTTTACATTCTTATTATTTATAAATATATCTCCAGCTTTAGGCTTATTTACTCTAG
This sequence comes from Clostridium sp., assembly GCF_032552055.1. Taxonomy (GTDB): domain Bacteria; phylum Bacillota; class Clostridia; order Clostridiales; family Clostridiaceae; genus Clostridium. The sequence continues at coordinate 1,967 of NZ_JAWGSV010000145.1, forward strand.
CAATAGTCTTAAGTAGAGTTGATTTTCCACATCCATTAGCTCCAATTATTATGCTAATCTTCCCCTTTGGAATAGATAAACTCATATTTTCAATTATAGTATTCTTTTCATATGCTACTTTTAGATTCTTTACACTAATAGCTTCCATAATTACTACTCCTTCATCATTAAATAAATAAAGTATGGTACTCCAAATATTGATACTGTTATTCCTACTGGAATTTCTATTGGAGAAAATAAATTTCTCGATACTGCATCTGCAAGAAGAACTATTATAATACTTATAATTGCTGATATTGAAATGAAGTTCTTATGATATGGACCAACTAATTTCCTTGCTATATGAGGAGATATAAGTCCTAAAAATCCAATATTACCTGCAAAGGCAGTTGCACTTCCAGCTAATATTACTGCAAAGGTTAAAAACTTCTTTCTCTCTTTTTGTATGTTAAGTCCAAGTCCTGTTGCAAGCTCATCTGAAAGATTTAAAACATCTAATTTTTTATGATTTAGTAATACTATAATAAACATTAAAAGTACTATTGGTATTATAACCTTGGCATAGCTCCATCCAGCTCCCCAAAGGCTACCTGATGTCCAAACTAATACTCTATTGTAATCTCCGACTCCGCCTCTAAAAGTAACGAAGGTAATTAAAGCATTTAATCCTGCATTTATTCCAATACCTATTAATAAAAGTCTTCTCGGCTTAACTCCTTTTCTGCTTGAAAGCATATAAATTATAAATGAAGTAATTCCTGCTCCAAGTATAGCCATAAAAGGTAGTACAAATATTGAAAGTTGTCCAAGTTCACTATAATAATTTCCTGTTGAATATGTAATAAATAATACTGCTGCAACTGCTGCTCCAGCATTAATCCCTATAATTCCTGTATCTGCTAAGTCATTTTTAGTTATTGTTTGAAGTATTGCTCCTGCTGTTGAAAGAGCTACTGCAACTGATACTCCAACTAACATTCTTGGAAGCCTTAAATTAATTATAGCTGCTCTTTGCATCTTAGTTCCATTTCCAAGAAGGGTATTTATAACTTCTAAAGGTGTTACCTTATAAGTTCCCCAGCAAAGTGTTACGAAAAAGGATATAGCAAGTAATGCTAATAGAATTATTAAAGCTATTTTAAATCTTTTTTTCTTCATCTATCCTCTTTCCTTTCTTGCTACTGCTATGAAAAATGGTATTCCTATAAGGGCTGTAAATACTCCAATTGGAGTTTCATATGGATCAAATAACATTCTTGCTGCTATATCTGCATATGTTAAAAGTGTTGCACCTAATAAAAAGGCACAAGGTATATTTCTTCTATAATCTTCTCCTAGGATTTTTCTAACTATCTGTGGAACTATAAGTCCAAGAAAAGCTATGTTTTTCCCAACTGCTACTGCTGCTGCACACATAGGTATCATTACCATAAGAGTTGTAAATCTTATTTTTTGAGGGTTTTGTCCAAGTCCAATTGCAACATCATCTCCAAGGCTTAAGATATTTATCTTAGGAGATAATAAAACTGCAATTATAAAGCCTATTGTGCCAACTATAAAAACTAAATTAAAATCTGACCAGCTAGCATTTCTAAATCCACCTGATACCCAAAAACCTATCATTTGACTTTGATTAGATAAAAGTCCAACTATAGTTGTTAGTGCTACAAAAAATGTGCTCATTGCTGTTCCTGCAAGTAATATCTTAGCAATTGAATTATTGTTTGCTTTCTTAGATATAAAAGCTAGAACTATAAGGCCTGTAAATAAGGCTCCTATAAATGAAGCTATCATAACATTTCTTGTATTTATTGTTATTCCTAAAGCATAAAATATTGCTATTACTAAAGTTGCTCCTTGGCTAACACCTAAGATTGAAGGCTCAGCTATAGGATTTCTAGTAACACCTTGAATCATTGCACCTGTTACTCCTAATATTCCCCCTGTAAATAGTACAGATAGAGCTCTTGGAATACGAACATCTCTTACAATCATAAGTTCTAAAGTTTCACTGTAATTAAAGATACTATCCCAAATCTCTGAAAAGCCAATATGGACAGACCCTAACCTAACAGCTAGAATCAGTCCACATATTAAAAGTAAGGTACTACAAATTGTAAAAACTATTGTATGTATATTCCCCTTATTTCTTTGTTTCATTTAACATTACACCTATTTCATCTACTAATAAATCTTTACCTATAACGCTATATCCTTGGTTAAAGTATGGAGAAGAATCTAATACTACTACTTTTCCTTCTTTAACTGCAGGTAAGCTATTCCATATTGCATTGTTTTGTAATTGGGCTAAATCTTCTTTAGTTGCAATTAAGAATATGTAATCAGCTTTTATTGATGCTAATCCTTCATAAGTTACTACTGGAAGGCTAATATCACTTTGAGCTGGCATTCCTTCTGGTTTCTTAAGGTCCATATCTTCATATAATACTTCACCAAAACCAGCACTATCAAATACAAAGAATTGTCCACCACTTGCTAAGAATGAAAGGTAAGTTGTATCTTCGCCATATTCAGCCTTAATCTTATCTCCAGCTTTTTCAGCCTTAGCTTCATAAGCTTCTAACCATTTATCTGCTTCTGCTTCCTTCTTAAATACCTTAGCTAAAGCTTTAACATCTTCTTCCCAATCTAAAGCTTCTAATTGAATCATAACTGTTGGAGCAATTTCGCTTAATTGATCATACATTTTTTCTTGAACTGTTGATATTACTATTAAATCTGGGTTTAAGTTCATAACTGCTTCTACATCCATTGTGTCTTGCATGCTATAACCTAAAATTTCTGCTCCCTTTAAAGTTTCTTCTAAATATGAAGGGAATTTAGTGTAATCATAGGCATCACTATTAGCTGTTCCTATAACCTTATATCCTAAAACTGATAAAATATCACTATTACCACTTAAATCTACTATTCTTTGAGGAGCTTCTGGAATTTCAACCTCACCTCTTACATCTGTAACTGTTATAGTATTTCCTGACGAAGTTCCTTCTTCAGTTTTATTTCCAGTGCCACATCCTACTAACATTACTGCAGTTAAACAAGATACTAATAATGTTTTTAATAAATTTTTCTTCATATTTACACCTCTTCTATTTATTTTGAAACTAAATTTAGAAATTCAATTATTCTGAATTTCAATTTCTATTAACCAAAAGGTCTAAGCCTTAATTCCTATACTTTCACTTCTGTGGTAATTGTATGTGATATTCATTCTCAATTCAACCTTTGCAACTATTTTAATAATTTTAACATCTATTAGGATAATTATTTGATATAATATATATGTTTTAATTAATAATTAAACCTTATGAGATTATAAAGTGATTCTTATCTTCAGGTGGAGTTTTCTTAATAGGAATACCTTACTCCATCTGAAGGTTAGAAGAACTAATCCAGGCGCGTAGCAGTGCTTAGCTCCCACTTATAGAAGGTGGGAGTGTTAGCAATGGTAGCGATCGGATGAAACTAATAGTAAATTTATAATATTAATAGTCAACATTATGATTCACATAAAATATAAAAACTGATAATCAAAATGATACTTTAAATAAATATAAGAATTGAAATGTTATAGTTTTTAATTATTATAAAAGCTATTTATGTACAAGCCAATTTAGCTTAATAAAATATAACCTCTTCATTTCAACTAATATATTTAAGGTTATTATCTCCCCTTTTACTTATATTTATTATTAGTTCTTATTAAAAAATGGAGGACAAATGAATTCAAGATCTACTAAAGAATTTAAAGAATTAGTTTTGAAAAATATGACTTTTAAAACTTTTAATGAAGGTAACTACACTATTTATAAAAATGAAAATAATCCTGAACTAGGATTTTTAATAGAATATTCTAGGGAAGGTTACTATACTTTTGGAATTGGTGATTACACAATAGCACAGGATTTTGCTATTTCCTTTAATCATAAAGAAGAAATAATGAGGTTTGGAACTGTTTATTCTGGAGTTACAGAATTTGAAATTGAAAATAATCCTGTATCTTCCTTTACGCCTTCATCTTTTTTTGTAGTTGAAAAGGCTCTAAAAGGTAGACAAGTTTGGAAGAAAGGTCAACACTTTCATGGTGCTGAAATTACTATACATAAAAAGTATTTTGATGAAGTTATTAAACCTAATTTCCCAAATTCAATAAACTTTAATAACTTTATCTACAACTATACTTATAGCTATCTTACATTAGAAATAGTTACTATAATTCAAAGTTTAAGAAATCTATCTGAAGCAAATGAGCTTACTCCCTTATTTTTAGAAAGTAAAATCCTTGAATGTATTGCACTTCTTTCAAAAGAAGTATTCTCTTCACCTGAAAACACTTTTACTAACCAATTAAATCATGGTGAAATAAAAATAGGAAAAGATAGATATATTAAATTAACTGCTTCAGATGCTAATGCTATACAAAAAGCCTATGAAATATTAACAAAGGAAGCATTTAATCCACCTACTATAAGTGCTTTAAGTAAGATGGTATTTTTAAATGAGCAAAAATTAAAAGCTGGATTTTCTGAAAAATATCATATGTCCATAAGTGAATATACAACTTCAATAAAAATGGCAACAGCAGAAAATTTACTCTCCACAACTGAATTAAGCATAGAAGAAATATCAAGTATATTGGGGTATAATTACAGTGGAAACTTTATAAAAATGTTCAAAAAAGTTCATGGAAAGACTCCTTTAGCATTTCGTAAAAAAAGTAAATAAATGCAGATATAATATGCTTCAAGAGTCTTTAATCTTGTAGATGCGGTGTTACTAAATGAAATAAAATAAATGTTGGATTACTGTTCCGTCACTTTACTCCAAGTCACTGTAATCCAACATTTATTTTATCTTACTCAAATTCGTTGTATTCTCTCCTTGAGTATTTATGATGTTCCATGCAAGCTAATAATGGAATTTCATAACCTTCATCATTGAAATTAATTTCTGTAAGACTTGTCTGTTTTATAAAAGGCTCATCCCATAATGTATCTATATCTCTATTCTCTAATGCAGTTAAATATGACTTTAGAGTAATTGTATGAGTTACTATCAAAATAGTTTTTCCCTTTTCCTTTTCTATAATTTCACTTATTGCCTTAAAGGATCTATCTTTAACTTCATTAAAAGTTTCCCCATCTCCAGTTGGTATATATTTTGATGGTACATTCCAAAAATTATAGTAATTATCTTCACTTAAACTTTTCATCTCTTCCTGGTTCAATCCTTCCCAGCCACCAATTTGTATTTCTTTTAATCCATCATATTCAATTAGGGGTATGTCCCTATCCCCTTTAACTATTTTTGCAGTATTTAATGCTCTTCCAATGGGGCTTGTATATATGACATCTATATGTAAATCTTTCATTCTTTCTCCAAGCCACTTAGCTTGTTTTTTCCCAAGTTCAGTTAAAGGAGAATCTCCCCAGCCTTGCATTATACCTTTTTCATTCCATTCTGTTTCTCCATGCCTAGTTAAATAAACCTTAGTCATACTTCCCTCCCATATAGTTCATAATATTTTTTATATAATTATCTTAACCCATATCTAAATCTTATTATATATAATTATACATTAAGTCCAAATTTCATCATAATAAAATTAATATTTATATAATAAAGGAGTAGGAAAAATCAATTGATTTTTCCTACTCCTTCTATTTCCCTATTCTGAAAGATTTAAAATCTCAAGTATTTTTTCAGATCTCTCTTT
>NZ_JAWGSV010000146.1:0-7695 GCF_032552055.1 Clostridium sp.
ATATAAAGATTATTAATTAAAAGAACTATAAGAAAAAAGGAGATTAAAATGCCAAGATTTAAAAAAATATATATAGAAACAACAAATATTTGTAATTTAAGTTGTAATTTTTGTCCTAAAACTAGTAGAAAACTAGGCTTTATGGAAGCTTCCGAATTTAAAAATATTATAGAAAAAATAAAGGGTTACACAAATTATATTTATTTGCATTTGATGGGTGAACCTTTTTTAAATAAGAATCTAAAGAGTTTTCTAAGAATAGCAAAAGAAGCTGATATAAAAGTTAATATTACTACTAATGGAACTTTAATAAATAATGTTAGAGATATATTAATTGAATCAGGAGCAATAAGACAAATAAATATTTCATTACATAGCTTCGAGGCGAATGAAAGTAAAATAGACTTTAATGAATATTTAAATAATGTTTTAACTTTTATAAAAGAAGCTAATGAAAAAAGTGAAATTATCTGTGCTTTAAGGCTTTGGAATATTGATACTGAAGAGCTTAAAGCTAATAATAGTTTAAATAGTGAAATTATAAAAAGAATTGAAAATACATTAGAATTAGACTTTTCTCTTGCGTTGGCCTTAAGTGAGAAAAAAGGTATAAAGCTTAAAGATAGAGTATATTTAAATATGGCAGAAAAGTTTAGTTGGCCAGATGCTAATCTTTCTTTAATAAGTGAGGAAGTATTTTGTCATGGTCTTAGAGATCAAATAGGGATATTAGTAGATGGTACTGTAGTACCTTGCTGCTTGGACAGTGAGGGTAAAATACCTCTTGGAAATATATTTGAACAAAGTCTTGAAGATATAATAACTTCGGAGAGAGCTATTAATATATATGATGGATTTTCTAGAAGAGTTGCAGTAGAAGATTTATGTAAGAGGTGTGGATATGCAAAAAGACGATTTAAATAAGGGATGGTGGTAATTTGAAATATATTTATAATTTAGCCTTTAAAATGTCTATAAGTGCGACTATAGCATTAGTTATTGCAAATTTATTTAATGTACAATACGCTACAGTGGCAGCGGTTATTGCGATATTAAGTATTCAAGATACAAAGAAAAAAGCACTAATAGTAGGAAGAAATAGAGTAGTTGCTTGTATAATAGCTATATTTTTATCTATAGGGATATTTAAGATATTAGGACAAAATCCTATTACTTTTGCAATATTTCTTTTAATATTTATACCCTTAACATCAAAATTTAATATTGCTGAGGGGATGGTGCCTGCTGTAGTTTTATCTACACATTTATTAATTGCAGGTGAACTTAATTCGTATTGGATAATAAATGAGCTTTTAATTACCTTTATTGGGGTAGGAATAGCTTCTATAGCTAATTTATTTATGCCATCACTAAGATCTGAGTTTAATGAGGATAAGGAGTATATTGAAAAAAGCTATAAAATTATTTTATATAAGATGGCAAACTCTTTAGTTAGTTATACAGTGGATATTGATGAAGAAATAATAATGAATGAGTTAGAGAATAGATTAACAGAAGCAGTAAATAGGGCATATAAAATAGCTAGCAATAACTTATTAAATACTGATTCTTATTATATTGATTATATGAATATGAGAAAGATTCAATTTGATATTATTAAAAAATTAAGATCACATTTTGAAAAGTTTTATATGTCTTTTGAACAAACCTTTATGATTTCAAAATTTACGAAAAGTGTTGCATCTCAAATAAAAGATACTAATGATTGTTTAGACTTATTAGAGGAACTTGAAGTTTTAAAGGAAGACTTTAAGCAAATGGCTTTGCCTAAAACTAGAGAAGAATTCGAGAATAGGGCACAATTACTACAATTTTTAAACGATATGGAAGATTTATTAAGAATAAAGAGAAACTTTATTTTAAATTATTCTAGTGAAAATAAAAGGGATAAATTTACAATAAAATCATAAAGGGGTATAATATTATAGGGGGAGATTTTATGGAAGAAAATACAATTTTAGAATTAAAAGACTTAAAAATGAATTTTGGAGAAAAAGAAGTATTAAAAGGCATTAATTTGAAGGTTAAAAGTGGTAGCATTATTGGCTATATAGGACCTAATGGTGCTGGTAAAAGTACTACGGTTAAATTAATATTAGGACTTGTTACAGGATATTCTGGAGAAATAAGGGTAATGGGAACTGATATTGCTACAGGAGATGAAAGTTATAAGAAGAAAATAGGTTATGTTCCTGAAGTCCCAGAGATATATGATAGTTTAACTGGTAAGGAGTATTTAACATTTGTTGGACAACTATATGGTATAAATTATAATGCAGTAGATAACAAAGCAAGAAAGCTTATGGATATTTTAGGGATATTAGATTCTTATGAAAAAAGAATCTCATCATATTCTAAAGGTATGAAGCAAAAGCTTATACTTATTTCTAGTTTAATTCATAATCCAGAAATTTTATTTTTAGACGAGCCATTAAGTGGTTTAGATGCTAATAGTGTTATGATAATAAAAGAAATACTATCTCATCTTGCAAAGGAAGGAAAGACTATATTTTATTCTTCTCATATTATGGAAGTAGTTGAGAAAATAAGTGATAGAATAGTATTAATAAATAATGGTGAAATTGTAGCTGATGGAAATTTCGATGAGTTAAAAAATAGCTTTAAGGAAAGTAGTCTTGAAAGTATATTTAATGAAGTTACTGGATTCCATGAATATAAGGAACTTGCAGAAAGCTTTATTTCAGTAGTTAAAGAGGTATAGCTATGAAGGAGTTTAAAGTATTAAAGGTTCTAGATAAAATATCAGGAATTTATAAAAAGTTCGGTGTAGATTATGAAGTCCTTAGATTAATATTAAATGCAAAGTTAACTATGGATGGAAGAAGAAAAGCCACAGTTTTCAATAACGATAATAGCAAAAGAAAGAAAAAAGATGAGGATTCGAATCAGTTTTACAAGGCTTTAATTTTATATGCCTTTATGGGACTTTTTTTAGCCATTATGCTTATATTTGATATTAATAAGATGTACATGATGGCAGTATATTTTTCAGCAATAATGTTCATGGTTTTGACTATTTTTATATCTGATTTTTCTTATGTTATTTTAGATATTAGAGATAAAAATATTATATCTACTAAAGGAGTAGATAGTAAAACTATAAATGCTGCTAAAATAACTCACATTTTTATTTATATGCTTTATTTGACTATTGCTTTAGCAGGAGTATCTTTATTAGTGTCCTTTAAATATGGGATAACGTATTTCTTGATATTTTTAATTGAAATAATTTTAATAGATATACTTATGATAATTATAACAGCCCTAGCTTATCTTTTAGTTTTAAAGTTTTTTGATGGCGAAAAATTAAAAGATTTAATAAATTTTGTGCAAATAGGATTAAGTATTTTTATTATAGTAATGTATCAAATAATACCTAGATTATTTGAATTTGTTAATTTAGCAGATATAAATTATAAAGAAAAGTTATGGCATTTGCTAATACCTCCTATGTGGTTTGCAGCTCCACTTTCAATAGTTTCAGGAGAAGGGGTAACTAATCTTAAGATAATAATGTGTATTTTAGCTTTAATTGTCCCAGTTATATCAATATTTATATACTTAAAATTAACACCAGCTTTTGAGAGAAATCTTCAAAAGTTAAATAATAATGATGATAAAGTAAAAGAAAAAGTTAGTTTCCTAATAAAGATAAATAATTTCTTTTGCAAGGATAACACAGAAAGAGCTTTTTTTAATTTTTCAATTGGAATTATGAATTCTGAAAGAGAGTTTAAACTTAAAATTTATCCTAATTTAGCACTAGGTATAGTTTTACCTATAATTTTTCTTATAACAGGCATAGATAGAAATAACCCAGCAGGGGTCTTTGAAGGATTAAGAAACTCAAAATTATATCTTTCAATATATGCTTTTTCATTTATTATTCCCAATATTATCATTATGTTAAGATACTCAGAGAGGTATTTAGGAGCTTGGATATATGAAGTTGCACCTATAAAAAATACATCAGCTATTTTTAGGGGAGTATTAAAAGGAGCTATTTATAAATTTATTTTAATGCCTTATTTAGTTATTTCTGCAATATATATATTTGTATTCGGACCAAAGGTTATAATACATTTAATCATAGCCTTCCTAGTATTTATTTTACTAATGATTTTAAACTTTATGAAATTAAGTAAGGTGCTACCATTTTCTAAGAAGTTTGAAGCTACTAATAGCGGAGAAAGTGTTGCAGCTATGTTTCTTTATCTTTTTTGTATAATAGTTGCGGTAGCTATTCACTTTATAATTAGTAAATTTATTATAGGACAGTTTATTTTTGTTGTAATCTTATTATTAATAGATCTATATTTATGGAAGTTTTCCTTAGTTGTTCCTAAAGAAAAACTAAAAAATTAGTATATAAATAAAATCACTTAGCTTTATTTAAGAAGTACTAAGTGATTTTATTTTATTTTTAGTATATAATAGTTAAAAAAAGATTAACAAGGAGAAAGATATGTCAAAGGTAATAGTAGTTGGAGCAGGCCCCTCAGGAATAATGGCGGCGCTTTCAGCTTCAAGAAATAACGAGGTTATTTTAATAGAAAGAAATAATGAAATAGGTAAGAAACTTAAGCTTACTGGTGGCGGAAGATGTAATATTACTAATAATAGGGATATAGAAGAGTTTTTTGAAAAGATAGTTACAAATAAAAAGTTTTTATATAGTGCGTTATATACTTTCTCTAATTATAATTTATTGGAGTATTTTAAGGAAAAAGGACTTGAATATAAGGTTGAATATGATCAAAAGGTATTTACAAAAAGTGATAAAGCAGATGAGGTTATAGAAATATTTAAAAGAGACCTTATGAAGCATGAAGTTAGAACTTATTATAATACTAAGATAAGTGATTTATTAGTTGAAAATAACACTATTAAAGGAGTAGTAACAGAAGAGGGGAATGAGATTTATGCTGATAAGGTTATAGTTACTACAGGTGGTAAGAGTTATCCTACTACAGGCTCAGATGGTAGTATGTTTGAAATATTGAAAAAACATGGTCATACTATAAATAGTTTTTATCCTGCCCTTATTCCTCTTGTAATAAAAGAGGGTTTTGTGAAAAATTTACAAGGTATAGCAATAAAAGAAGCAGTAATAAGTACTACTATAAAGAAAAAGAAAATTCAAAGGCAAGGTGATATGCTATTTACTCACTTTGGAATATCTGGGCCAGGAGTTCTTAAGTTTTCTTCTTATATAAATAAGATATTAAAAGAAAGAGAAGTAGAAATAAATATTGACCTTTTACCTGAAATATCTAAAGAAGAGCTTTCACAAATAATAAGAGGTAGTAATAAGAGTATTTTAAATAATTTAAAAGAATATTTACCTCAAAACTTTATAAAAGAAATTTTAAATATTTTAGAATTAACTGAAGTTAAAGTATCTGAACTTAAAAAAGAAGATGAGTTAAAATTAATTAGCTACATAAAAGAAATGAAACTAACAGTAGAAGATACTATTACAATTAAAGCTGCCATGGTTACTAGTGGTGGAGTAAGCGTAAAAGAAATTAATGCTTCTACTATGGAAAGTAAAATTATTAATGGTTTATTCTTTGCTGGGGAAGTGATAGACATAGATGCTGAAACAGGTGGATATAATCTTCAAATGGCATTTTCAACAGGATACCTTGCAGGGGAAGACAATTAGCAATTAATAATTAACAATGGATAATTATAGAAGTAATTCCTACGTAATTACTTTAAATTTATTTTTAAAACTCCTTAGGGAGTTTTTTCATTAATTGTCAAGTGCCAACTGTTAATTGTTAATTAAAAAAAGGGCTGTTTTAAACAGCCCTTTTAGTTTGGAAGTGGTTGATAGGTACTTCTATCTAAATATTCTTTATTTACAAGTTCTCCATTTGCGTTATAGCTATTTAAATATACATCTGCACTTAGTGGACCTAAAGGTACAGATACTGGTTCATATGTCATTCCATTCTTTATAGAAATATCTGACCAAAACTCTATTGTTAAACTTCCATTTCCTGCATAAGTATTAATAACTATAGGATAATCAGTAGTATTTGTAAATTTTAAGTCTATTAAGTTATCAGCTAAAGTTGCATCTAAACCTATTGGGACATATGAAACTGGCATCATATGATTTAACCTTTCAATAGGAATAATACCTGCTCTAAGCATAGCATTATATAAAGTAGAGGATACTTGACATACGCCTCCTCCAACTCCAGGTACAACTTCACCACCTACATAAGTATTAGCTTCAACGAAACCATTTTCTAGAGTAGTTGGGCCTATTGCTTTTTCAGTTGAAAAAGTTTCACCAGGCATAACAATTTGGTTGTCTATATTTCTTGCAGCAAGTTGAAGGTTTGTTCCGCTTGGACCACTTGGATACTTAGTAGTAAATGAAGAAAGTTTATTTTGGACAGTTCCTAAAGCTGATGCTTTAATATCTGCATCAACTACTTCAACATTTCCTACCACCTCAACTAAGTTTGGAGCTTTCATATCTTTAATTTTGTCTTTTATATTATTAATAAGTTCCTCAGTGTTTAATTTAAGTCCAGTAGAATCATTTGATATACTAATTGCATCTCCAGAAATATTAATAGAAGCATTAGTTGGTGCAACATTTACTGAACTTGAAATATCAGATACAAAAGCATTTAATTTTTCATCATTAAATAGAACTTCAAATTCATATTCTCTATTTTCAGGTTTCTTTATTAAATTAAGCTTTTTAAAGAAGCTTTCATTTTTACCAAAGTTTAAAATTTCATTAACTAAATCTTCAGAGTTTAAAGAAGCATCTAGGTCCTTGTAAGAAATTTTAAATTCAGAACTATTTGCATTAACAGCTAGTTCTTTATTACTTATATCTTGTAGTAAGTTTGATATAGAGTTTTTTAACTCTTCTTCATTAAGGCCAGATAAATCTTTGCTTAATATATAAGCACCAGGATAAGCCTTATTTTCGTAGCTATTAATTAGCTTAATATTCTTTACAGTAAAAAATCCACCTAAAGAAAGTATTAAGACTAATACAACAAGAGAGATTTTTAAAAACTTTGGTGTGAAAATTGTACTCTTCTTAGAACTTGCTACCACTTCCTTTTGGTCTTCAGTGTTAAGATTATTATTATCCATAAGTACCAACTTTCTTTATTTTATTCAAGGTTAACCTTGCATATATAGTTTACAACCAAAGTGCTTTAAATTCAATACAAAAATTAATAATATATACTAATAATTACCAAAAAACTTTTAGATATTATAGTTTTAATAATTTAGCATATAAATATTTACAATAAATCCATATATGGTTAGAATTATAGTTGGCAATAAATAGAATTAACAGGGGGACAAAATGAAGAAAGCAAGAAAAAGTAGGAATAAAAGATGGAAAACTATTGGGGGCAAGATATTCAAAATAAATTTCTTAGTTACTGTAATATCAATGATAATATTGTTAGGTATTAATATTTTTATTTTTAATAGAATATTAGATTCAATTACGGATGATGTTTTAATGAAGGGAAAAAATATTAAAGGTTCAATATCAACATTAGATTTAGAAGTAGTATTAGAAAACAAATCAACAGTGGGATACGACTATAAAAAGCTTAAAAGTGATTTAACTAATGCAAAAAGTAATGAAGCAGTTAA
>NZ_JAWGSV010000147.1:0-7674 GCF_032552055.1 Clostridium sp.
GTAAAAAAATGATAAAAAGTGGGTAAAGTATGGAAAATAATTTTAATAGATGATATAATCAATTCATAAATTAAATTATTAACAAGAAAGGTGATTTAAAAAAGTATAAAATTATGATAGAAACTGTATTGATATCATTAATAATATGTAAGATAAAGAAATATGACATTAAAGGATTATTTAAAAATTGGACAATTTATCCAGTTATTTTTATGGAGTTTGTGTATTTATTTATACAAATAAATATTTTTATGGAGAATTATAGATATATAGATATTGTGGCACCGTTGAAAACAGTCTATTTATGTTCTTATCTGCCTTTAGTATTTAAATATAGGAAATATACAGAAGCTATTATTGGATCTGTTTTTGTAATAATAGGTGGAATATTGAATGATATAGCAATAGCAGCTAACAATGGATTTATGCCAGTTTTCCCTAGTCTTTCATATTTAACTGGATATGCAAAACCAGATTCATTTAATAAAGTTAATGATATTCATATACTTGGTGATACGAGTACTAAACTTAAGCCTCTAACTGATATTTTTGATATTGGATATAGCATTTTAAGTTTAGGAGATATTTTTATTAGATTTTACATTTTTATTATTGTTTATAGTATTATAAAAGATTTAAATACAAGTACTGAAGAAGATATGGTAATTAACTACAGATAAGGAGAAGATTATGTTAAAACTTGAACCAATAGAATTTTTTCTAAGAGCAATACCAGAGGGATTATTAATTATATTAGGAATCTATGTCTTATCTAAGACTAGCATAGATAAGAGAAAATATTTAGTATCAAGTATTGTTTATGCAATTACAATTTTTTGTATAAGATTATTACCAATTAACTATGGCGTACATACTATCTTAATATTATTATTTTTAGTGTTATTAACTATTATCTATATAAAGATAGATGTAATACTAACTATGAGAAGTGCTCTTATAGGATTTTTACTACAATTTATTTCAGAAGGAATAAATGTATTTATATTGCAGCTAATACCTAATATTAATTTAGATAAATTATTTCTAAATCCAGTATCAAAAACACTTTTAGGAATACCTTCATTAATGTTATTAGCTATAATAATATATATTTTTTATATTTTAGATAAAAGGAAAGATGTGTTAAAAGATGTATAGTGTAGAGGCCTTATCAAAAAAAATAGCTGATAACTTAAGAAAAGAATTAAATTATGATGATGATAAGACTAGTGTTATAGAGTATGGGCTCTATGCCTTCTTTCAGATAGGATTATCAATAATTTTAGTAGCCATTGTTGGTGGAATACTTAATGTTATGTTAGAAGCGTTAATTATTTCTTTTGTAATTAGTATTTTTAGAAAATACTCAGGGGGAGCCCATGCAAGTGAAGCTTTTAACTGTGCTATTATTGGTGTTTTAGTATCAGTAATACCAGCAATAATATTCACAAAAATAGATATTAACACAAATTACTTAATATTAGTCGGGGGATTAGTTTACTTAATTTCTATTATAGTAACATACAATCTTGCTCCTGTAGATAATCCTAACAAACCTATAAAAAGTCCGACTAAAATTAGAAGATTAAAAAAGGGATCTATTATTTTATTAACTATATATATGGTCTTATCTTTAGCAATGATATTTATTTATCGAGAAAGCTTAAATATGAATTATTTAGTATATTCTACATGTATTTATTTTGGGGTTTCTTGGCAAGTGCTAACACTTACCCAGATAGGACATTCATTAGTGAATGTAATAGATTCTTTATTAATAAAAATTTTAAGTTTTAAAGGGGGAATTAAAAATGAAAAAATTAAACAGTAAGGTAATGATGGCAGTAGCAGCATTTGCTACAGTTATAGCTTCAACAGTTGCTACTTCAGCATGTTTCTGGTGCTCATACCAACCAGAAGAGCCAAAATGCTTAAGAGATGAGTAATTGAAAAAATAAAGATCGGGTAACCGATCTTTATTATCATATAGAAATGGTGATAAATATGAAGGAAATTAAAAAGAGTAGAATTAAGCAAATTGATGATATGGCATCTATAGTAAAGTTGGCATCTTTGATGTTTACAGCAATAATTTTCTTTCAATATTTTTTTAATGAAGAAGGCATGCTGTTAGATTCTTTTTATAGTACATCTATATTTATTCCAATAGTTGGAGGATGTCTTGTATTAACAATAATTTATATGCTATGGTCATTTCAAGTGAATGAAAATACAAATAAGCCTGTATTAAAATATAAGATATTAATTGAAAATATACTTTTCATGGTGATATTGTTTTTTGCTGTGGTTATTTCTGGTGCAAATAAGAGCCATTATAAGTTTATATTTTTATTTATAATTACTAGTACAACTATACAATCTGGAATGAAAAGTGGAATGATAACTTCTATAATTGCATCAGTAGCTATTCTAGTAATGGATATTTTGTGTATGCCAGGAGCTACAATAAATAAATATTTTCAAGATGATTTATTATTAGCTGGAGTATTTATATTAACCGCATGGCCATTAGGATTTTATGTGAAAATAGAAGGTGAACATATAGAAAAGTTAGAAAACTTAGTTAATAAGGATGGACTAACTGGAGTATATAATCATAGATATTTTCAAGATTCCCTAAAGGAATTAATTATTAGCGCAAAGAATAAAAAAGAAAAATTAGCTATGATTTTGACTGATATAGATTATTTTAAGCATTACAATGATCTATATGGTCATCAAAAGGGAGATGAAATTTTAAAGTCTATTGGTAAAATATTAAGGGATAGCTCTGGAGAAAAAAGTATAACTGCAAGATATGGTGGAGAAGAATTTGCTATAATTTTACCAAATACTAATGAAGAAGAAGCTTTGAAAATTGCTGATAAAATTAGAATGATTATTGAAAAAACAAAATTTTATGGTGAAGAAAATCAGCCTAATGGTGTATTGACTGTATCAATGGGAATATCTACTTTCCCAGATAAAGCTAGAAATGAAGTAGACTTAATTAAAAGTGCTGATGATGCTTTATATAGAGCAAAATTCTTTAATAAAAATAGAGTTGAAACATATAGTTCTATATTAGATGATTTAAAAAATGATATAGAGGAAAAAGATATTGAGTTAGTTACATCTATTAAAACATTAATAAGTGTTATTAATGCGAAAGATAGATATACATATGGTCATTCAGAAAGAGTAGTTTTATATAGTAAATTATTATCAGAAAAATTAAATTTACCAATGGAGGATAGATCCAATCTTATTCAAGGTTCTTATATGCATGATATTGGGAAAATAAATATTTCCAAGGAAATACTTTTAAAGAAAATGCCTTTAACTAAAGAGGAATGGGAGATTTTAAAAAGTCATCCTGAAGAGGGGATAGAAATTATAAAGCCAGTTAAATCATTAGAGAAAATTATACCTATTATTAAACACCATCATGAAAGATTTGATGGTACAGGATATCCAGATAAGTTAAAGGGAGAGGAGATTCCTTATTTATCTAGGGTATTAAGTGTTGTAGATAGTTTTGATGCAATGACATCAAATAGACCTTATAATAAAAGAAAAACTTATGAGGAGGCAATATTGGAACTAAGAAAGTTTTCAGGTACTCAATTTGATCCTAATATAGCAGAAAAATTTATAGAGGTTATTGAAGAAAATAAAGAAAAGTTTGATAATATTAGGTAAGAGAAATTATAAGGGGATGGTTAAGTGAGAATAGGAATAATAGGTTTAGGTAATATTTGTGAAAAGGCATATTTACCTGTAATTACAGCTATGGAAGATTTAGAAATAGTTTTTTGTACTAGAAATAATAATAAGTTAAAGTCTTTATCTAATAAATATAGAATAAGTGAGGCTGTTAATACTGTTGATGAGTTAATAGAGAAAAAAATAGATGCGGCTTTTGTTCATACAGCTACAGAAAGTCATATAGAAATAATAGAAAAATTAATAAAAAATGATATTCATGTTTATGTAGATAAGCCTATTAGTTATGATTATGATGAAAGTAAAAGAATAAGTGAGCTTGCTAAAAAGCAAAATAAAATATTTATGGTAGGCTTTAATAGAAGATTTGCTCCTATGTATTCAAGACTTAGAGATAATAGTCCAACAATAATAAAGCTTCAAAAGAACAGGGTATTAAAACCTAAGGATCCTATTGTTTTTATATTAGATGATTTTATTCATGTTATAGATACACTAAGATTCTTAGCTAAGGATAAACTTGAATTATTAAATGTTAGTGCTTTAAAGAAGGATAATATTTTATATAACGTAGTAGTGACTCTAGGAAATAAAAATACAACATGTATAGCTATAATGAACAAGGATAATGGATTAAATGAAGAAATATTAGAATATTCAATTAGTGGAGAAAAAACTATTGTAAGGAATTTAAATAGCTCTAAAATTGCTACACAAAATATAGAAAAAAGTTTAGAATTTAATGATTGGGATACTATTTTATATAGAAGAGGATTTGATTCAATAATTAATGAATTTATAAGAGCTGTTAAAAATGGAAAACAACCAAGCCCTTCTATAGATGATGCATTAGAAAGTCATAAGTTGTGTGATGAAATAATAAAGAGAATAATTTAATTTTAAAGTTTAAGTGGGCTGTTTGTGAAACAGCCCACTTATAATTTTACCTTTTTTTCATTAAGTTTTTTATATGTTACTTCCTTTATTAATTGATATATAACGCTAAAAGTTGGTATTCCAATTAGCATCCCTACAAGTCCTAAAGTACTTCCACCAACAATCATTGCAAGCATAACCCATATTGCAGAAAGTCCAACAGAATTTCCTACAACTTTAGGATATATTATATTACCTTCAAATTGTTGAAGACATAGTAAAAATATTACAAACCATACTGCTTTGATAGGATCTATTATAAGTATTAAGAACACTGCAGGAATTGCACCGATAAAAGCCCCGAAAATAGGTATCAAGGCCGTAACACCTATAAGTACACTAATTAGTAATGCATATGGCATTGATAAAATGCTCATACCTATAAAACATAGAACTCCTAAGATAACTGCTTCAATACATTGCCCTGTAATAAACTTAGAAAATGTATAATTTGATAACTTAGATATATCAATGATTTTCTTAGCAAACTCTTTTTTAGAAAAAGCAAAGAGTAATTTCTTAAAGTTTAATACTAATTTTTCTTTACTAGATAACATGTAAATAGTTAGTATAACAGAAAGGATAAAGTTAATTACTCCACTTGTAATAGTAACTGTAGTGTTTAAAATTCCTGCTAATGAAGTAGTTAAGAAGCTAGTAAATAAATATAATAGATCTTCCCATGTGTTCATTAGAGTATTATAAGCATTTTGAAGAATTTCAGTTGAGGAGATGTATTGATTAATTAATTCTTCAAAAGAATTTATATAGCCAGGTACGGCATCTAGTAAAGTAGAAATACTATTAACAAGTTCTGGTATTACAAATAGACCTAAAGCAACAATTAAACCTATTACAGTTATAAAAGTTGATAAAATTGATAAAGGTCTTTTAAGATTTTTAATAAAGTCTGATTTATTAGTATCTAAGAACTTGAAAACTTTATTCTCAAAAAATTTCATTGGTAGATTTAATACAAATGCCATAGAAAAAGCTAGAATAAATGGATTTAAGATACTTAGAAAACCTCCAAGAATTGAAAAGATACCTTTTATATTTAATAATATAAAATAAAGTATCATTAAATAAGTACCAAGTAATAGGTTTTCTTTAAATTTATTATTTAGTTCTTTCAAATTGAAATATCCTCCATAAACTAAAAGTATAGTATAATTGTAAAGCAAGTACAAAAATTATGCTAGTACTAAAGTTGAATGAATTGTAAAATAAAAGTAAAATAAGAGTGAAGTATAATATAATAATATAAAGAGTTGGAGATGTAAAAATGAGTAAGGTAACGGTTAAAAACATAAAAAAATTAGCAGATACTAAATATTTAAAGTTATATAGTGCTGAGTACATAAATAAAAAGGGAACCCTTAGGGATTGGACTATTGCTTCTCGTAAGAATATAGAAGACTTAAACAATAAATTTTTCGAGAATGGAGAAGATAAGCCAGATGCTGTAGTTATAATAGCTAAGCATATAGAAGAGGAGAAATTAGTCTTAATAAAACAATTTAGAGTTCCGATAAATGACTATGTTATAGAATTGCCTGCAGGTCTTATTGACGAAGGTGAAAATTTTATTGAAACAGTAAAGAGAGAATTAAAAGAAGAGACGGGTTTAGATTTAGTTAAAATAGATGAAAAAAGAACTAATAAGAAGGTATATGTATCTGTTGGAATGACAGATGAATCAATATCTTTAGTTTACTGTACTTGTAATGGGAATCCTTCTAATGAGAACTTAGAAGATGATGAAGATATAGAAGTTATATTGGTTTCTAAAGAAGAAGCAAAGGAATTACTTAATACTGAAAAAAATATTGATGTGAAAGCTTTATTAGCAATAGAAAATTATATTAAATAGAAGTTATAAAAATAAATATAGAAATTAATTGTTAAAGGAGTTATCTTATAAGATGGCTCCTTTAGTTTATTAATTTATTAAACTTCATCTTAGGCTTATAAATATTCTAATTAGAGATAAAATACTAAAAAAGACTTAAGAGGTATGACCATGGATAAGAGAGAGTATTTTATTAATTTTGGTATGGATGAAGATGTTGTTGAAATGGTTAAAGATAAACTAGATGATATAAAGGTTACTGGGAATCTAAAGGGCGAATTAGATAATAAAATGTATTACGAGATTTATAAAATTAATGAGGATAGAGGCGGAATAGTGATTTCTCATGGTTTTACTGAATGTATAGAAAAATATAGGGAGTTTATTTATTATTTAACTAGGGAAGGATATTCAGTTTACATAATGGAGCACAGAGGACATGGAAGGTCTGGGGAACTTGGAACTCTTCATAAAAGCCAAGTTAATGTTGAAAACTTTAATTATTATGTTGATGATTTAAAAATATTTATAGATGAAGTAGTAGTAAAAAGAAATGAAGATAAAGATCTATTTTTGTTTGGACATTCAATGGGTGGAGCTATAAGTGCGATGTTTATAGAAAAGTATAATGATTATTTTAAAAAGGCTATATTATCTTCACCAATGTTAAAGATAGCTGTAGGAAGCGTTCCTAGTTTTCTAGCTATAATTTTAAGTAAGATACTAATTATATTTGGAAAAGGAGATAATTTTATATTTGGAAATATGCCTTATGAAAGCACTTATGATTTTACCTTAGCTTCAACTTCTAATGAAAGCAGATATAATATTTATTATAGAGAAGTATTAGCTAATGAAAATTTGCAAAGAGGAGGAGGTTCCTTTAAGTGGCTCTACGAATCTTTAATTGCAATTAAATATATATTGAAGAAGAAAAATATAAGTAAAATAAAGATACCTATATTATTATTTCAAGCTGGAAAAGATGAACTTGTAGGTGAGCGAGGGATTAAGAAGTTTGTAAAATTATGCAAAACCGCTAAACTCATATATTATAAAAATGCTAAGCACGAATTATATTTAGAAAACAATGATATTCTTGAAGATTATTTAGATAAAATATTTGACTTTCTACAGGATATACAATAAAATCTAAAAAA
>NZ_JAWGSV010000148.1:0-7594 GCF_032552055.1 Clostridium sp.
TTAAAAAAGAATATAAAAAATTACTATATTAATTTTATTTAAGATTAATTGTATTTTAGGAGGAAAATATGAAAGTAAATCAAATTATAAGTATATTAGAAGAAAATCAACTTACAGAAATAGAAGAATTAAAAAATGAAGATGGAATAATATTAGTAAAATTCTTTTTTGATTTTGATGAAGATGTTCTTTCAGCTGCAAGAAGCTACTCTAATGATGAAAGTGATTATGAAGAAGAAAGCAATGAATGGTATAAGGAGTTCTTTATTCCTTATCTTTATGAGTATGCTAATGATGAAGTAGTTGATATTATTGAAGAAATAGTTGATGAAGTAGATTTGGCAGGAGAAGTTATGGCTTTCCAAATGAACTCTAATAGTTTTGAAACTATGCAATTTATGGCCTTATTTACTGATGAAGATCAAGATATTACTATTGAAGATGTTGCAAAAGAGTTTATTATTTAAACCCTTCCATATGAAGAAAAATTATTCTATTGCATAAGAAAAAAAATATGATATAATTAAGTCATAAATAAATCCTGAGATGTGCGCTTAGCTTAAAATATTCAACCTACATTGAATATACGGGATTTGCAATATCTAAAAGTATGCTAGGCTCCAGTAATTCACTTATGTGGCAGGAGAAAGCAAAGAGTTAGTGCGCTTAACCCACCTGCGAGTAGCAGGTATGAATATTTAAGTGACCGGCATGTTGGGAATAATATGTAATTAATACCTCTACTATGAGGTATTTTTTTATTTTATTAATTTGCTATTAAGAGGAAGATAGTTTAATAAGAAGTTTAATAATGCTTTTTTTAATTTGATTTTTTTTCTACATTTACTTTTAATCATTGTAGCACCCCCATCTATTTACAAAATCCAATTGTTTATAACAATATTATACCAAAAAGTATAAAAATGTAAAACTAATTCTTTAGACGGAATTCTACAATTTTTTTTATTGTATATGTTTCAATTATTAATATACGTCTATAGCCTTATATAATTATGGGGAAAGAATAATTTTTAATTAGAATATAAAAATTCAAAGCATATATTAAAATTTAAATATAAAGAGAAGATTAAAATTGAGTTAAAAGTGTAAATAATTACATTTGAATTGTTTTAAAAGTTGATATTGAGAAAAAATGAAGGTAAAATATAAGAAAGAATTATTTTAAGAAAGGGAGTACTAAAGATGGACTACGCAAATATGAAAATGGATGATGTAATAAAAAGGATTAATGAACTTTATAAAAAAAGTAAAGAAGATGGATTAAATGAAAGTGAAAAAGAAGAGCAACAAATATTAAGAAGAAGATATATTGATAGTGTTAAAAGTAATTTTAGGGCTCAATTAGAAACGGTGGAGTTAAAGAAAAAAAATTAAAGGGTGATAGAGTTGTCAGTTAAAGTTGAAAAATTAATTAAGGATTTTGACATGGAGGTCTTGGTAGAAGGGGACAAAAATGCTGAGATTTTTGTAAATGATATTAATAGGCCTGGATTACAGCTTGCAGGGTTTTATAATTATTTTGCACCAGAAAGGATACAAGTAATTGGTAAAGCTGAATGGAGCTTTCTAGAGACTATGGGAATTGAGCTTAGAAAAAAGAGAATAAACAAATATTGTAGCTTTAATTTAAAATGTTTAATGATTACTAGGGACTTAGAACCTCAAGAGGAATTATTAAAAGCAGCAGAAAAAAATAAAATATGGCTTATAAGAACTAGCCTAGTAACTACTAAATTTATGAGCAAATTAACAATTTATCTTGCAGATAAATTAGCACCAGAAACTAGACTTCATGGAGTTCTAGTAGATGTATATGGAATAGGTATTTTAATTACTGGGGAAAGTGGAATAGGTAAGAGCGAAACAGCTCTTGAACTTATTAAGAGAGGACATAGATTAGTAACTGACGATGCAGTTGATATAAAAGAGGTTGATGGAGAACTAATAGGTAAATCTCCAAGAATTACAATTGGAATGCTTGAAGTAAGAGGAATAGGAATTATTGATGTAGCATCACTTTATGGATTAAGTTCTGTATTACCAGAAAAGGACATAAAGCTTCTTATGCATTTCGAACATTGGAAAGATGATGGAGACTATGATAGATTAGGACTTAATGATGAAAGACAAGATATATTAGGAGTTAAGGTTAAGAAACTTAGAGTGCCAGTAAGACCAGGAAGAAATATAGCAGTAATTATTGAGGCTGCTGCAGTTAACTATAGACATTCATTAATGTCAGATGTAACTCCTGTAGATATAATTGAGGGTAGAATGGATAAAATAATAGAGTAATATACTTTATACTAAGGAGAATGAAATGAGTACAATAGAAGAAAAAAACAAAAAAGCATGGGAAAAATATGTTGGAGAAAAGAGAGAAGAGTTATTTGAGTTTTGCAGGGGATATATAAATTATATGTCTATTTGTAAAACAGAAAGAGAATGTGTGCTTACAAGTATTAATATGGCTGAAGCTCTTGGATATAGGAACTTAGAAGACATAATTAATAATAATGAAAGATTAAAAGCTGGAGACAAGGTGTACTGTAACAATAAAGATAAAGCATTAGCATTATTTTTAATTGGAAAAGAGCCTATTGAGAAGGGACTAAGAATAATAGGTTCACATGTGGATTCACCAAGACTTGATTTAAAACAAAATCCTTTATACGAAGATACAGGTCTCGCTATGATGGAAACCCACTATTATGGAGGGGTTAAAAAATATCAATGGGTAACGTTACCATTAGCTATACATGGGGTTGTAGTTAAAAAAGATGGAACTAAAATAAATGTTGTTATTGGTGAGGACGAAAATGATCCAGTTATTGGTGTTTCAGATCTTTTAATTCATTTATCAGCAGATCAACTTCAAAAAAAGGCAAATGTAGTAGTTGAAGGTGAAGACTTAAACTTATTAGTAGGAAGTATTCCTTTAGAAGATAAAGAAAAGGATGCTGTTAAAGCTAATATTTTAAGAATACTTAATGAAAAATATGACTTTGATGAAGATGATTTTATATCAGCAGAAATAGAAGTTGTTCCAGCAGGTAGAGCTAGGGAATATGGTCTTGATAGAAGTATGATAATGGCTTATGGTCAAGATGATAGGGTTTGTGCATATACATCATTAATGGCACTATTAGATACAGAGGAAGTAGATTATACTAGCGTAGTATTACTAGTAGATAAAGAAGAAGTTGGAAGTAATGGAGCAACAGGAATGCATTCAAGATTCTTTGAAAATACTGTTTCAGAAGTTATGGATAGACTTGGAGAGTATTCAAGCCTTAAGTTAAGAAGAGCATTATCAAATTCAAAGATGTTATCAGCAGATGTTTCAGCAGCTTTTGATCCAAACTATCCAGCAGTTATGGAAAAGAAAAATTCTGCTTACTTTGGAAAAGGCTTAGTATTTAATAAATATACTGGAGCAAAAGGAAAGTCAGGATGTAATGATGCTAATCCTGAATACATAGCATGGCTAAGAAATATAATGGAAGAAAATGATGTTGTTTATCAAACAGCAGAACTTGGTAAGGTAGATCAAGGTGGGGGAGGTACTATTGCTTATATTTTAGCAGAGTACAATATGGAAGTAATCGACTGTGGAGTTGCTCTTCAAAATATGCATGCCCCTTGGGAAATATCAAGTAAGCTTGATGTTTATGAAACAATGAGAGGATATAAGGCTTTCTTAGAAGCAAAATAGGATAAACAGGCTGTATAATGCAGCCTGTTTATTAATTAAGAATGAAAAATTAAAAATGAAGAATTAAGGATGTAATTTGTTCAAAATTACTATAATTAATAAAGGAGATTGCTTTTTGGTAATCTCCATTTTTCTTTAAAGAATATAGTTATACTAAATAAAATTTATTATAGTATTTTTTTAGTTAAGGAAATCAATATTTACAAATTATCAAATTTATTTCACATAATTTTAATATGTGAATATACTGTATCATAGGCAAGAGGAAGGTGATATATGTATGAATTTTGAGTGGTCAAGATTTAAAAATTATGGTTTATGGGTTTCTGTTCTTGCTCTAATACCAATGATATTAAGTACGTTTGGAGTTAAAGTAGTTGCTGAAGAGTATCAAACGATAACGAATATAATATTATCAATACTAGTTGCTTTAGGAATAGTGAATAATCCTACAACTAATTGCAAATGGTATGTTGATGATAAAAATAATGATAGTAAAGAGAGCAATTTAAATTTACCTTCAAAGCAATAAGTTAATTTAAAATTTTGGTTTATGATAATAATATTATTATCATAAACCTTTTTAAAGGGGACAGTAGATAGTTTTATGGAAAAACTATCTACTGTCCCCTAAAATTTATAAGGAATTAACCTTGTAACTTTAACCATCTTAACATATGAAGTACATTCTCATCATCTGGAATATTTACATCGCCAACATTACCATGACGTACGTCGTTAGGTATTCCATGACAATCAGATCCACAAGAAATATATAAGTTTCTATCTTTAGCTATTTTAAAAAATCTTTTAGTCTCTTTAGGTTTATTTCTAAAATAAATTGCCTCAAGACCATCAAATCCAAGTTCTAATAAATCTTCTATGGAAGTTTTTTTAACTAATACTGGATGAGCTAAGAAAACTAAAGCATTAAATTCTTTTAGAAGTTTAATACCTTCAGTAGTTGTAACTTTTGTAGAAGGTACATATGCTTTACAATCATTACCTATAAAGTTTTCAAATATATATTCGTGATCATAAGGATATCCTGCATCTATAATTGCCTTAGCAATATGAGGTCTTGCAATAGTATCTTTTCCATTAGACAATACTTTGTTTATATCTATATCAATATTATGGAATTTTTTTAAGTTATCTATAATTTTATAAGCTCTTTCTATTCTTTTTTCTTTAAAAGCTTCTAATACTTTATGCAATTCTTCATTATTGTAGTTTTCTTTAGTAAAAAAGCCTAATACATGAATTGATTCTCCATTATGTTCTGTAGATAATTCAATACCTGGGATAAAATTAACTTTTAATGTATCAGCTTCTAAAATAGCTTCAGGAATACCTGTTAATGTATCATGATCAGTTAATGCTATATAATCTAAATTTCTGTCTTTTGCCATTATAACTATGTCTTTGGGGCTATATCTACCATCAGAGCAAATTGAGTGAGTATGCAAATCACACTTAATCATTGTATCTCCTTTCAAAACATTTAATTATTATGATATAATTTATACATTAAAAATATTTTAACACAGATACTGAATTTTTAGTACAGGACTTGGAGGATATAATGCTTTTAATGATAGATAACTATGATTCATTTGTATTTAATTTAGTTAGATATATTGAAGAATTAGGAGAAGAAGTTATAATATATAGAAACGATAAGATTACTATAGAGGAAATAAATAAACTTAATATAGACGGAATAATAATTTCACCAGGACCTAAATCTCCTAATAAGGCAGGGATATCATTAGATGTAATACATCATTTTAAAGATAAGCTTCCTATCTTGGGAATTTGTCTTGGGCATCAGTGTATAGGACACTATTTCAATAGTTATATTGTAAGAGGTAAGGAACCAGTTCATGGAAAAATAAGTTATGTAAATCATGATAATAGTGGACTTTTTAAAGGGGTAAAAAATCCACTAAGAGTTACGAGGTATCATTCATTAATTGTAGATAAGAATACCTTAAGTAATGAACTTGAAATAACTAGTTTTACTAATGATAATGTAATAATGGGAATAAAACATATTAAATATCCTATATATGGACTTCAATTTCATCCAGAGGCTGAGATGACAGAAGAAGGACATAAAATTTTACAAAACTTTATTGATATAACTAAGGCACTTAAGGAGAAGGATAATGATTAAAGTAAAAGAAGTAAATATTAAATTCAATCCTTTTGAAGTATATAATGTTTTTAAAAATGAAATAAACACTATATTATTAGATTCATCTAAGGATGACGAAAGTTTATCTAAGTATTCTTTTATAGGGTTAAATCCATATTTATTATTTGAGGCTAAAGGCAATGAATGTTATATAAATAAAGAAAAAGTTCAGGGTAATCCCTTTGAAGTTTTAGAAAAATTAGTTAGTAAATATAAATTTACCATGGAAGAATATAAAGAAATACCATTACTTTCAGGGGCTATAGGATATATTTCTTATGATGCTGCAAGGGGAATTGAAGAAATTCCCAATACAAGCAAAGAAGATTTTAATATTAATGATATTAGTTTCGCTTTTTATAAGAATATTATTGTTTTCGATTTAAAGAATAATAGGCAATATATAACTTCATTAGATGGCATTGAAGAAGAAATAGAGAATATATTAAGTGTAATTAATAAAAATACTGTGGAAATAAATTATAATAAAGATATTATAAAAGCTGAACTTTCAAAGGATGATTATAGTAAATTTTCATCAAATTTTACTAAAGAAGAATATAAAAGTGCAATAACTAGACTTAAGAATTATATAGTAAGTGGTGATGTATATATAGCGAATATGACTCAAAGATTTACAATAGATAATAAAGAAAATGGCTTTGATATTTATAAAAAACTTAGAAGTATAAATAAAGCGCCTTTTTCAGCTTATGTAAACTTTGAAGATTTAGAAATAATAAGTTCATCTCCAGAAAGATTTATAGAAGTTAAGGATAGAAAGGTTATTACAAGACCAATTAAAGGGACAAGACCTAGGGGGAAGAATAAAGAGGAAGATATTAAAAATAGTTTGGAACTTATAAATAGTGAAAAAGATAAGGCTGAATTATTAATGGTAGTGGATTTAGAAAGAAATGATTTAAGTAAGGTATGTAAGCCGCACTCTGTTAAGGTTACAGAGCTTTTTAAACTTGAGAAATATGCAACGGTCTTTCACTTAGTATCTACAGTAGAGGGAACGCTAAAGGAGAATATTTCAGCTGTAAAATGTATTAAGGAATGTTTTCCAGGAGGATCTATTACAGGTACACCTAAAATAAGGTCAATGGAAATTATAGAAGAATTAGAAGGGTTAAAAAGAAATATATATACTGGAATAATAGGATATTTCGACTTTAGAGGAAATGCTGATTTTAATATTGCTATTAGAACAATAGTTAAAAAAGATAATAAGGCATACTTTGGAGTAGGTGGAGGAATTACCTTTGATTCTATTGAAGAAGATGAGTATTTAGAAACTATAGATAAGGCTAAAGCTTTAATGAAGGTCTTATTATAAGTTTTGCAAAAGAAAATAAAATATGGGGTAATAAAATGAGAAATTTAATAATTAATAATGAGAAGATCCAATTAGATAATGGATACTTCTTTGGAAGAGGGGCTTTTGAAACTATTTTAATAAAAAATCATCCAATATTTTTAAAAGAACATATAGATAGACTAAATAAGGCAATTGAATTTTTAAATATTGGAGAGACAGTAGATATAAGATATATTGAAAATATATTAGATAGATTAAAATTAAATAATTGCGCTTTAAAGGTAGTAGTAACTGAGAAAAATATTATTTTTCAAAATAGACCTATAACTTATAC
>NZ_JAWGSV010000149.1:0-7582 GCF_032552055.1 Clostridium sp.
GGATGTCTATATCCATCCTCTTCTTTCTAACCTTTTAATAAGTTTTTCATTACAGATAAATTTTATATTATATAAGATCTCAAGCTGTATATTATTTATTGAAACATATATAGTATTAATCTTGTTAAATAATCATTAATATATTGATTTTTGCTCCTCACCATCAGTAATATTATAAAAGTGTCTTTCTCTTGATACTAATGCCTCTACAAAATCAGTTGCTGGATTTTTTAATATTTCCTTCGGTTCTGAATATTGTTCTATTTTACCTTCATTCATTACAAGAACTTTTGTCCCAAGCTTAATAGCTTCTGAAATATCGTGTGTAACAAATATAATTGTGATTCCAGTCTTATTATGAATATTTAAGATTTCCTCCTGTAATTGTCCTCTAGTAATTTCATCTACTGCTCCAAAGGGTTCGTCCATCAAAAGAATATCTGGTGATGCAGCTAAAGATCTCGCTATCCCTACCCTTTGTTGTTGTCCACCTGAAAGTTCATCAGGATATCTATTAAGCATCTCTTCTTCTAATCCAACTATATCCATCCACTTCTTAACTGCTAACTTCGTCTTTTCTTTATCTTTTTTATTTAATAAATTAGGAACATAAGCAATATTTTCTTCAACTGTCATATGAGGAAATAGTACACTTCCCTGAATTGCATATCCTATATTTCTACGAAGATCTATGATATTTTCTTCTTCAATATTTTTATTTTTTATAAAAATCTTACCTGATTCAGGTGTAATTAATCCATTAATCATTTTTAATATTGTAGTTTTTCCTGATCCCGAGCTTCCTATTATCGTTAGAAAATCTCCTTTTTTAATCAGAAGATTAAACTCTTCTACAATTGTTTTATTTCCATAGCTTTTCTTTATATTATCAAATCTTATTATCTCTTCCATTCCATAACCTCCTATTCTATAATTCCTTTTTCTAATATAAACCCTTTAGCAACATCTTCTGGAGATTTACCACCTGATTCAACTTGATAATTAAGATCAGCCATTGTTTTATCATCTAGAATTCCTTCTAAACTATCTAATACATCACTTAATTCTGGGTAAGTATCTAATATTTCAGCTCTTACAACCATAACTGCCATAGCTGAAGAGAAGAACTGTTTATCATCTTCTAAAACTACAACATCTGAAACAGAAAGTTGTCCATCTGTTGTGAAAATATTCATAACATCTACCTTGCCTTCATTAATCGCAGAATATTTTAATCCAATATCTAAATCTACTGTACTTTTAAAGTTAAATCCATAAGTTTCAGCAAAACTATTGTATCCATCTGGTCTTTCATAAAAATCATATTCAGCACCAAATATAAGCTTATCAGATACCTTTGCTAAATCAGAATATGTTTTTAAATTATACTTTTCAGCTATATCTTTCTTAACCGCTAGCCCATAAGAGTCATTAAATCCAAAGTTGCCTGTCCAAATATAATTATACTTTTCTAGATACTCTTTTTTTAATTCTTCATACATGGATTCATCATATACTCCATCGTGTTTTAGAACCATGTTCCATCCAGTTGAAGTATATTCTGGATACATATCAAACTCTTTATTTTCCATACCAGGCATAATATTGGATGTTCCACCACCTACACCTTGAATTATATTTACATTTAAATCTGTTTTATCCTCAATAGTTTCTTTTAATATTGATCCAATTATATATTGTTCTGTCATAGGTTTTGTTGCAATATTAATAGTTTTAATATCTGATTTTTTACCTATACCTCTACCTACTAATGAAGCAACTAAAACAATTGTTACTGCTAATGCCACCCATTTTAGTTTTTTATTTTTTCTAACATTCTTCTTAGAAAATCTAGTAATTAAGCTTAATAACATGTCCACCACTATAGCTAAAATAGCAATGAGTAAACTTCCTGCTATAGTTAAGGCTGCATTATTAGTTGTTATTCCTCTATAAATAGCAACTCCAAGACCTCCTGCTCCTATAAAAGATGCAATACCTGCTAATGCAATAGTCATAGTTGCCATACTACGTAATCCTGTTATTATAACTGGCATAGCTAAAGGAAGTTTTATTTTATATAGAATTTGAAAATTAGTGCTCCCCATCCCCTTTGCAGCTTCTAATACTTTATTATCAATATTAGTTATACCAGTATGAGTATTACGTACCATTGGTAACAAAGCATAGATAGTTAAAGCTATAATTGCAGTAGTATTCCCTATTCCTGATAGTGGAATTAAAAAACCTAAAAGTGAAATTGATGGAATAGTATAAATAAAATTTATTATTCCAAGAACTATTTTTGAGCTTTTCTCATACTCACTAATTAAAATACCTAAAATTAGCCCAATTATAGTTGCTATAATTATGGATATTATAGATATCTCTAAATGCTCTAATAACAGATTTAGAAAAAATTCTTTCTTATCAATTAATTGAAAAATTACATCTTTAATCATTCTTATTTATACTCCTAACCTCAATCATTTCAATAGTTGAAAATTTTATATATTTTAATCCTCTAGGAGCATATGTATTTTTCTTACTCATCTTCTTACCTCTTTTCTTAATTTAAAAATTCTTTTTTAATTTTATGCAACTAATTATAATATAATGTTACACCTAATGTTAAATTTTGTTAAGAACGCACTTTTCCGTATCATAGTTTCCTAAATGATACTACTGTAGTAAAATGAAAAAATTAATGAGAATGAAAGAATGAAAAAAATGAAGGAAGAGGTTTTGCAATGCAAAACCTCTTTTGTTTTAAAGATTTCCTTTTGAAAAATCTGTAATGATTTTTTTAGGCATTATTTCATTTTTTAATTTTTTAATTCTTTCATTAATAAAATGCTTCGCATTTTATTAAAATTTATCTTACTATTTTCTTAACTAAAGCCCCTATTCCTACTCCCATCATTAAAATACCTATTAGCATTTCAACATTACTAATCATATAGGATGCTGATGATGGTTGTGCTTCAGTTAATCCAACTCCAGCAAACATTCCAACACTTAGGTTTAATGATTCATTATATAAGGTTAAAAGTTCTCTAAAATTAATATTATATAAATCAGATAAGTTTACTATTTCACCATTAAGTACTATTCCAAATAGTAAATATAAAATTGAAAATACTATAATAACTGCTATAGAAAAATAAACTGCATATATAGGTCTCTCTCCATAACCACAGCTTAATAGTCCGACAGTTGAAGAAATCTTAGGTAATGGCTTAAGAACGTTTCTTTGAGTCTTTCTACATAAGTAATAATACTCTCCAAAATTATTTTTTAAATTATTATCCTTAAATTTATCTGCAATATTTTCATATACAGTATAAATACCTTCATATTCATCCCTATCTTTTTTTCTTAATTCAATCTTATCAAAGAAAGTTTTTTCATCTAACTTACTTTTATCTTTATCTTTAAATTCTAAATCCTCGATATATGTATTTACTAACTTAAAGCCTGATAAATTCGAATCTGTTATAAATATCTTATTCATCTCTGAATTTATTATCATACCACTACTAACATCACATAAATTAAAGGTAGTTTCTTTAAGCTTACAATTATCAAAAATAATAAATTCTAAACTAGATAAAAAGAATTTCGCATATATATTACAATTTATAAACTCACAAGATAAGTTATCATCTATATTTAAGTTAGGCTTATCTTCGCTTTCTTTTTTTACAAAAGAACAGTCTTCAAACAATGCCCCACCACCTATAAAGTCACACTCATTAAAAATACATCCAATAAATTTACATCTTAAAAATTTTACGTTTGAAAATATGCATTTATTAAAAGTTGCACATGCAATATCTAAGTCTGCAATTTCTTCGAAATCCTCTTCCCACTTGGGATGGCCACCACCAAAAACAATTTCATTATGATTCTTATAGCTATATTTCTCATTTGGTGAATATAGTTTCGATATTGTTTTGCTACTTGAAATACTATTAATAAGTTTTCTATTATTCTCTCTTCTTTTATATAGTTGATCTATTGCTACTTCTTTTTCTTCTTTAAAATTAATATAAGCCATAATAAATACTTCCTTTTTTAATACTCTGCTTATATTGTTTCCTAAATGCTTTTATAAATTCCATGCTTTCTTTAATAATATCACTGCTTCTTCCATTTCCTCGTTACTTAAGCTAGCATACCCTAAAAATACAGTACTAGTTTCCATATTTGAATTGATATATGAGTTTGATAGACCTAATATCCTTATTTTATTCTCTTCAGCTTTTTTAATTAATTCCTTTTCGCTCATCCCATTATTAACTTTTAATAATAAATGAAGTCCTGAATTAGTGCCTATAATTTCAGTATTAGAAAAATATTTATTTATAAGATTTATTAAAAACTCTCTCTTTTTCTTATATAAATTTCTCATTTTATTTAAATGTCTTTCAAAGTATCCTTCTTCTATAAACTTAAATAAAGCTTGTTGTGTAGTTCTAGAAACTGTACATGCTAAAAAGCTAAAGTCTTTTCTATATATTTTTATAAGTTCATCAGGTAGCACCATATAAGCAATCCTTATAGCTGGTGAAAAACATTTTGAAAATGTTCCTAAGTAAATAACCCTTCCATTAGAATCTAAACTTTGAAGAGCTGGTATTGGCCTACCTTCAAATCTAAACTCACTATCATAGTCATCCTCAATAATATATCTATCATCATCTTTATTTGCCCAAGATAATAATTGCATTCTTCTATTTATAGGCATTATTATTCCTGATGGAAATTGATGAGATGGAGTAATATGAAGGACTTTAGCTTTTGAATTTTCTAGCTCACTTATACTAATTCCTTGATTATCTAAACTTATTCCTTTTGGATAAATCCCATTAATATTTAAAATCTTCCTTACTTTATAATACCCTGGTTCCTCTACTCCATAAACTTTATTTCTACCTAGTAAGTTAATTAATAACTGAATTAAATATTCACTACCAGCACCCACTACAATATTGTCTGCAGTAGAATTTACACCTCTTGAAAATCTTAAGTAATTAGAAATTGTTTCTCTTAAGTTTTTATCACCTTGAGAGTGACCAATTTGAAGTAAATTTTTATTTTCTTCACTAATTATTTCTTTATTTATTCTTCTCCATATAGCATGGGGAAAACTATCTAAATCAACTCTACTTGAGAAAAATTCATACTTATATTCATTTTTATTCTTTTTTATAATAGTTTCCTCTTCTATTATTTCCTCTCCCTTAAAAACTTCTTCAAGTTCGCAAACAAAGTACCCTTTCTTAGGCAGAGAAATAATATATCCCTCTATAATTAATTGTTCATAAGCAGCTTCAATAGTATTTTGACTTATTTGTAAATGCTTAGATAACTTCCTCTTTGAAGGTAGTTTACTATTAGCTTTTAAGTTGCCTACTTCAATTTCCTTTTTAAAATAATTATAAAGCTGAATATATAGTGGAATATTACTATTGTTTTCAAAAGATATTGTTATAAAATCCATAAACCCTCCAAACTGATACCATTAACTTTCTTAAAACTGACACTTATCAAAGTTTCAGTTTATGTATATAATAATATCAATAGTGTTATTACATAGTCAATTATAGTTAGGAGAATATTTATGGATTTATTACACCCTATTTGGGCAGAAATTAATATAGATAATTTAATAAATAATATAGATGAAATTAAGAAGCAAACTGTAGGAAGTGAAGTAATCGGAGTTGTAAAAGCCAATGCATATGGTCATGGTGCTGTAGAAGTTTCTAAAACTCTTTTAGAAAGAGGAATTAAGAAACTAGCAGTAGCTAATATTATTGAAGCTATAGAGCTTAGAGATAATTATATTAAGTCTCCAATTATGCTTCTTGGAATTAGCGAAAACTATGCTATTGACTCAATAATTAAATATTATGTGGAACCTACTATATCTACACTAAGCTTTGCTAAAGAACTTAATAACAAGGCTATAGCCTCTAATAAAATAATTAATGTTCATATAGCTATTGATTCAGGTATGGGTAGAATTGGCTTCAAAAACACTGAAAATGATATTAATGATATAATTGAAATTTC
The DNA here is from genome assembly GCF_032552055.1 of Clostridium sp. Classification (GTDB taxonomy): domain Bacteria; phylum Bacillota; class Clostridia; order Clostridiales; family Clostridiaceae; genus Clostridium. The sequence continues at coordinate 6,082 of NZ_JAWGSV010000149.1, forward strand.
AAAATTAAGTAATTTAAATATAGAAAGTATTTTTTCTCATTTCTCTACTGCTGACTCAATTGATAAATCTTATTCTGATTATCAAATAGAAGTATATAATAATATACTATCAGTTTTAGAAGAAAGAGGATTAAAAATAAATAAGAAAAACTTATCTAATAGTGCAGCGATTATAGATTTACCAAAAAGCCACTGTGATTATGTTAGACCTGGTATTATTCAATATGGCTATTATCCTTCAAGTGAAGTTAATATGAATAACTTAAATATCAAACCAGTATTAACATGGAAAACTAGAATAATTCATTTAAAAGAAGTAGAAGAAAATGAATTTATAGGCTATGGTAAAACTTTTAAGACTACTAGAAAAACCAAGATAGCAACTCTTCCAGTAGGTTATGCTGATGGATATTCAAGAGCCCTATCTAATAAAGGTAAAGTTATTATTAATGGACAGCTTGCTCCTATTATCGGAAATGTTTGTATGGATCAATTTATGGTAGATGTTACAGATATCAAAGATGTTAAAGCCTTCGATGAAGTAATTCTTCTTGGGGAATCAGAAAATGTAAAATTCAATGCTGAAGATATGGCAGAAATAATCGGAACAATAAGCTATGAAGTTCTTTGCCTAATTGGAAGAAGAGCTCCTAGAGTATATATAAAGAATAACGAAATAGAAAAAATTAACTACCTTATGTAGACAGATGACAGTTAACATTTATCAATTAGTAATTAACAATTAAGGAAAAGATTCAGCTATTGCTGAATCTTCTTTTATTTTAAAACCCCTAAAGGAGCTTTTTCATTGATTTTTCATTCTTAATTCTTCATTTTTCATTTTTCAATAGTGCCTTCTGTTTTTTCCATTTTCGTATCTTGCTTCTAAAAGATTTAAAAGGGGCTACTGTATTTATATGTATCCACTTCCATATAGGCCAGTTAGATGGAGTCGAAGAAGCCCATTTTCTACTTCCTACTATAAATAACTCTTCCTCTGAAAAGTTATCTATCCATTTTATAATCTCATTTACTTCTTCCTTAAATTTTTCTTTCAATTCATCTAAAGTATATTCTCCATGTCTATCATAAAAGCTTTTATATAGCTCACCAAGTTTATTCCACTTATATCCTGGAGCTGGTGTAATAACTATTTTGCCTTCTTTCTCATCCTTATCCCAAGTTCTTATTAAATCTAGCCAACCTAATTGATAAGCAATCATCTCTAATGGTGTTCTGTCTACACCTTCTATCATTTTTTCTTTATCTTCTTCTAAAACTTCATCAAATTCTTTAATAAATAGCTGTGAGGTTTTTTCAATTTCCTTTATTAGCTCATTTTTGCTTGTGTATTCTTGCATCCTCTCTTCCCCCTTTTATATACCATTGTATAAAATTAAATGCTATGGAAACATTTCTTTGTAAATATAAATTCACTCATATATATGATATATATCTTATATATGATAATTTAAGACATATTGCCTAATTTATATATTAT
>NZ_JAWGSV010000150.1:0-7543 GCF_032552055.1 Clostridium sp.
GAATTGTAATGTCAACATAATATATATGTTTCAATAAATAATTTACACTTTAATACTTTGTAACGTTTTAATTAAAACGTACATTAAAAGGTAAAACACATCAATTGAAATCATATATATCTTTTAATTTTTATATAAGTTGAGTATGCAATTTCATGTCTAAAATATTTTACACATGAAATAACTTAATAAGATGAAAAACTTTAGTACAACTTATACAATTTAAATTAGCTAATAAATATAGAAGATTAATGAAATCTTCTTTAAAACTGAATAATAAAGAAAAATTTAGCTAATATTAATATTATGGAAAAGTCGCTCAAGCTCCAATTCCTTAAGGATATTATAGGAGTATAGTTTACCACCCATAAGGGTTTTGATTATTTCCTTCTTTGAATAACCTTCTTTATAGAGTTTTAATCTTCTAAGAAGTCTCTTTAAAGATGAATTTGTCATTCCTAAAAGGCTATAAAGCTCCTTAGCTGTATAGTATTCCTTAGGTAAAAGCTTATATATTTTATCTTGCATTTCAAGTTTATACCTAATATCAGTTTCTATGCAGTTATGGGGCCCGGTTTTCCCTCTGTGGTGGTAGTTACAAAGATATTTATAGTTAATTTTAATATCGTAACCACCTTCATGTTTATGAACTATATGATGAATGTCCGCTGTTGCTCCACAAATTTCGCAGTGGTACAAAGTCACGCCTCCTTTATATATCTTTAATTATATTATATAAGGTTTTTTCTTAATAATCTATAATATTATGAATTTAACAATAATTAATATTATTATAGGTATGAATATTAAATTTATGTAATAGCACATATGGTTTATTGTGATATTAATACAGCGACTTGTATAAAAATTATATTATCTGAATATTTAAAAAAGCAAGTGTTTAAATTTACTTTGTTATATTCTTTAAAAATACTTGAAAATGAGGTATATCTTACTATATAATATAATTATAGTACAGTATACTAGGGAACTGAAAGAAAGGTGATACAATGAGACATAATTATGATTCATTTGATTACTGGGAAGAATTAATAAACGAAAACAAGACAATTAGAGGGCATATGTTTATGGATAAACTGCCTGACAAAACAAGCATTTATATCCACAGTTTAATATTTTGCAAAAATAATGGACTGAATAATATATGGTCTTATTTTCCTAATGAAAAAAGCTTATTAGGATATATCCAATATTCATTTTTACAAGAAGCTTTTTATAAATGGATATATGGAAAAGAAAGATTAGTTGTAAGTGTTCCAAATGTTCCAGTAGAAAGAATAATCTCAGATGGAGAAAAAAATAAAAAAATTACAAAAGAAGAAGCGGATAATATGAGAAGGCATGTTAAGATGGTAAAAAGTTATTGGAATTTGCCAAAAGAGCAATTGCTTAAATCATTACAAAGATTTGCTAGAGATTTTAATAGAACTTGGTATGGTGATAATAAAGAGTTTTTATACTTAAAAGTATTTGATTCGCCAAAAGCCTTAGGGGAGTTTGTAGTTGGTTCAAGTTATATGACAACTACAGAGGATGAATTTACAGAAAGAACAGGAGTAAATCTGTCTGAATGGAAAAGCATATGTGAAAAAGCTAGTATAAACAAGAGTTATGGTGAGAGATTTAGAGATATTTTATTGAAATCACTTACTGAAATAATATAAGAGAAAAAGTTGTTATTGACAGTAACTTAATGTGAATATATAATGTTATTGTCAATAAGACATGCGGGTGTAGCTCAATGGTAGAGCCCTTGCCTTCCAAGCAAGTTACGTGAGTTCGATTCTCATCACCCGCTCCAAATATGCGTTATTAGCTCAGTTGGTAGAGCACCTGACTCTTAATCAGGGTGTCCCGGGTTCGATCCCCTGATAACGCACCAATAAAGAGGGATTATTTTTAATCTCTCTTATTTTTTGTTTAATTCTAAGAAATTATAAAGGATGAATGTAGATAATTATTTATAATTCCCTTCCTTTAGTCTCCAAGTGGACAAATATAACTTTGTTATGACTTGGAGTGTTGCGATATAATAGGCCAATTTACATAAGTCCACTATTTTTTTTATGTATAAGTGGAATACATAGGGTGAAGAGAACTAGGATTTAACTAATTTTAAAGGAGAGAATTTAATTTGAAGAACAAAGGAAACGGACTAGCCTTACTTCCGTTAGGAGTATTTATTTTAGTTTACCTAGGTGGAGCTATGTTAGCTAAAGATTTTTATGCTATATCTATAATAGTTCCATTTTTAGCAGCTGCATTAACAGCATTATTAATGAATAGAAAAGAAAATTTTAATGATAAGATAGAAATTTTTTGTAAGGGTGCAGGAAATAGTAATATTTTATTAATGGTTCTCATATTTATATTAGCAGGATCTTTTGCACAGGTAGCTAAGGATATGGGAGCAGTAGAGTCTACAGTTAACCTTGGTTTATCATTATTACCAAGTGGACTTTTAATACCTGGTATGTTTGTTATAGGTTGCTTTATTGCCTTATCAATAGGGACTTCTATGGGGACAATAGTTGCACTTGTTCCTATTGCAGTAGGAATTGCAGATAAGACAGGTATAGCTGTAGCATTAGCAGTTGGAGCGGTAGTTAGTGGTGCTATGTTTGGAGATAATTTATCTATAATTTCAGATACTACTATAGCAGCAACTAGAACTCAAGGCTGTGAAATGAAGGATAAGTTTAGAATGAATTTTAGAATAGTTCTTCCAGCAGCAATATTAACTGCAGTGATATTTATGGTATTAACTAGAAATTCATCAGCAATAAGCTTAGAAACATTAGATTTTAATTTAGTTCAAATTTTACCGTACATAATAGTAATTGCAACTGCATTACTTGGAGTAAATGTAATAATAGTTTTATTATTAGGTATTTTATCTTCTGGATTAATTGGATTTATATTTGGAAGTTTTGATATTTTAGGATTTTTCAATTCAATTTCTACAGGTATTTCTGGAATGAGTGAGCTTATTATTATATCAATACTTATTGCAGGAACTATAGAAATTATAAAGCATAATGGGGGAATAGACTTTATACTTAGTAAAGGCTTAAGAGGCTTTAAAAGTAAAAGAGGAGCTGAATATGGAATTGCAACCTTAGTAAGTTTAGTGGATATATGTACTGCTAATAACACTGTTGCAATAGTAACAGTTGGACCTATTGCTAAGGATATTTCAAATGAATTTGACTTAGAGCCAAAGAGAGTAGCAGGTATTATGGATATGTTCTCTTGTGTTTTCCAAGGAATAATACCATATGGAGCTCAATTAATATCAGCAGCAGGATTAGCTGCAATTTCACCTTTTTCAATAATGAAATATTTATTTTACCCATATCTTATGGGAATATGTGCTATAATAGCAATATACTTTTATTGGAGAAATAAATAAAGGCTGTTGTAAAATTAATATATATAACCGAAAAAAGGCTATGCTTCTTTAGAAGCATAGCTTTTTTATTAACAATTAGAGAAATAAAGTTCACTAAGTATAAGAGCTGTTTACTATAATAATTTATACAGTTGAAGCTTTATGATTTTAGTAATTTAGAATAAATTACTTCTTAAATTGTTAACTGTTAATTGCTAATTGTTAACTGTCAACAGGCATATACTTTGAGAAGAGATTCCTTCCCCTGTTCCAGTAAAGCCTAAACCTTCCTCAGTTGTAGCTTTAATATTGATTTTATTAATATCAATATTTAAGGCTTTTGCTATGTTTTCACGCATATTCATTATATGAGGAGACATTTTTGGCCTTTGAGCTATTATAGTTGAATCAATATTATTGATAGAGAAACCATTTTTATATAAAAGCTTGCCAACTTCCTCTAATAATTTAATGCTAGAAGCCCCCTTATATTTTTCATCGGTATCTGGGAAATGTGTACCTATATCGCCAAGAGCAGAGGCACCTAGCAATGAATCCATTATTGCATGAAGAAGAACATCTGCATCTGAATGTCCAAGCAGACCTTTTTCATAAGGGATATTTACCCCGCCTATAATAAGATCTCTTTCTTCAACTAGACGATGTACATCGTATCCTAATCCTATTCTCATTAATAACCTCCATGGTCTATGTTTCAATAAATAAACTGTATCTTATGTTTTTATAAAGTTTCAAGTGAAAAAATCTAAAAGTAAATTACAGAAATTGAAAACATAGTTCTTATGATTTTATATAGATAATTTTACCTTAAAGAAATATAAATTCAAGGATTTACAGTAAAGTTATAGGATTTAAGATAAAAATTATCTTATTTAAGCATGAAATCATAATAAAAATTAAATAACATAGTGAAATAAGTATAAGTTTATATAAATATTTCACTATGTTATTAGCAAATTATAATACTTTTTTAAAAGTATATATTTTAGATTCGTTATCATAATTTTCTTTTTTTATGAATCTATATTGGAATAAGTTATTTAATGAATATCTACAAAAATATCTAATTTTATAGATAAGTAATAAGGGTTTAGATTTAATCTTCTTACGTTTAAAAATAAAGTCTACATAAATAATTTTTTCCTTCACAACTTGCTCCTAAATGATTAATGATAATACTTCTTTATGATATAATATATGAATAATGTTAATAAAAGTTTATAGGAGTTGGGCAAGTTTGAAAGAAAAGATTAGAAGAATAATAGGTCTTGTATTAATAGTAGTAGGTTTAAGTATAATAGCGTCCATTGTGTATAAGAAAATAGAAACAAATAATAAGCAAAAAGAACTTCAGAATATTTTAGAGCAAGTAATTAACGATGAACCAAAGGAATTATCTAAAGAAGAAGAAGAAAAATTAATAAATGGTTATAAACCTATTGCTTTAATGGAAATACCAAGTATCAATTTATCACAAGGCTTAGTAGAAGGAATTGCAGATGATGTTCTTCAATATTATTTAGGTCATTTTGAAGGTTCAGCAATGCCTGGTGAAAAAGGTAATTTTGCTGTAGCAGGACATAGAGTTTCAGATTACTCAGAAGCTTTTGTTAATTTATATAAGGCTGAAATAGGAGATGAGATATTAGTTAAGGCAAATAAAAAAGAGTATGTATATGAGATAACAGAGAGTTTTATTGTAGCACCAGATAGGGTTGATGTACTTGATGATACTGATGATGCAACTATTACTTTAGTTACTTGTACTGTTGGTGCAAAAGAGAGAGTTATAGTTAAAGGAAAATTAGTAGAAGAGAATGATTTATAATAAAGGAGGAGTTTTTAAATGGCAGATTTTATTGCTGATAAATATAAGTTTTCCACAAAGGCTCCATCTCTTTTAGCTTTAGAGGAAGTAATAGAGAAAAGAAGAGAAGAAATTGAAAAGTTAGGTGAAGAACTTTTCAAATATAAGATATTAATTAAGGATTTATATCATGATGAGCCATCATATATAACAAGAAATAAAATTTTAAATATATCATACTTTATTATTGAAGATGTGGAGATATTTGAATTTTTTAATACCACTAAAAAGTTTCCAATGAATAGACTTTTAAGGAGAACACCAATAGAAAAAGAATTTTTAATAGAATGGAAGGAGCATATTATTGCATATGCCATAATACTTGCAAATCCATATTATAAGAACTTACAAGACTATCTTAAAATAGTTGAATCGGTAAATATTTTAGGAGCTGAAGAAATTAGTCAATCGATTAAAGAAGAAGAATACAGAGGAATTGTTTTGGAGAAGCTTATAGGAGCTACTATAATTCTAACTTCTAAAGGGGAATTTGTTAAAGTTAAAGCTGGAAAAGAGGCTATGATTGGAGAAGAAGTAGTTGCTAAAGAAGGTTTTAGACTAGGAAAGTACAAGCTTCAAATATCTATTTTCTTAAGTATAGTAGTGCTTGTTTCCGCAATACTAATATTTAATTATAAAAAATTAGATAAAACTATAGTTATTGATACAACATCAGCAATTACTTTAGAAGTAAATAAATATGATACTATTATAAATGCATATACAGCAACTGAAAAAGGCAATATTATGTTAGATGAATTAAATCTACATAATGGAAAATTAGATGAATCTGTATTGAGCATTATTGATTATGCATCTAAAAATGAAATGATTCCTGAATCAGGTATAATAATAACTGTAACTGGAAATGCTCTAGAATACAATGCGTTAGAGGAAACAGAGAAGTTTATCGATGAAAAAGATTTAAAGGTTAAACTTAATAACTCAGGTGATGAACATAAGGTAAGTCCTTAAATATTATAAAGGTGATAAGAATGAATAACAAAGATAGCAAATACATAATAGTGCATAAAGATAGAGGGGAAGAAGTAAGGTTAAATAAGTTTATAAGTGAGACTGGATTTTGCTCAAGAAGAGAAGCAGATAAGCTTATAGAGTCTGGTAGAGTAACAGTGAATGGTAAGAAGGCTGTTATGGGTACTAAGGTTGCTAAGGGTGCTGATGTCAGAGTAGATGGTAAGTCCTTATTTAAAGAAGAAGAATTAGTTTATATAGCCTTAAATAAACCTGTAGGAATTACTTGTACAACAGAAAAAAAGGTAAAAGGAAATATAGTGGATTTTGTAAATCATAAAAAGAGAATATTCCCTATAGGAAGACTTGATAAAGATTCACAAGGTTTAATACTTCTAACTAATGATGGAGATATAGTAAATAAAATTTTAAGAGCTGGAAACAGTCATGAAAAAGAATATATTGTTACAGTAGATAAGCCAATAAATGAAAGGTTTATAGAGTCAATGGGATCAGGAGTTAGAATACTAGGTACTATTACTAAGGAATGCCTTGTAGAAAAAATAGGTGTAAAGACTTTTAGAATAATACTAACTCAAGGTATGAATAGACAAATAAGAAGAATGTGTGAAACATTAGGATATAGGGTAGTTAAACTAAAAAGAATAAGGATAATGAATATAAAATTAGATGATTTAAAAATAGGAGCTTGGAGAGATTTAACTACAGAAGAATTAAAAGAACTAAGTAAGCTAATAGGTACTTCAGGAAAAACTAAAGAATATAGTTAGAAGAACTAATCCAGGCGCGTAGCAGTGCTTAGCTTCCACTTTGAGAAGATGGGAGTATTAGAAATAGTAATAATGGGATAAATCATATAAATTCCCCTTGGTTGGATAAAGGAAGAAATTAAGTAAGCTTAATTTCAATTATTAATAATTAATATATAAACTATTGATTATTAATAAGACTTTAATTGCACCAAGGGGAATTTTTATATAACTTTTAATTATTTTATATAATTATCTATATGATTTTTTGTGAAATGCTGAAAGGAAAAGTAATTATTGATAAAGTATTCTTAAAATAACAAATTGTCCACCAATTAATCACTATGTGCTAAAAGTTATCCACAACCCCTAAAGTGGCTTGTTATCAGGGGTTGTAAAAATAGTAAAATTTAATTATAGGATTTTATGGTAAAAATATCAAGGTTACGCACATAATCCACAGGTGGGTGTGGATAAGTTGTGTAAAGGGTGTTAACA
>NZ_JAWGSV010000151.1:0-7535 GCF_032552055.1 Clostridium sp.
ACCATCTCAAAACCTGGCCCTACATTACTTATTGAAGTTAACACAGCAGTTGATGTAGTAATTAAATCAAATCCATCTAAAGAAACAATTACAATCCCAATAATCGTTATTACAAGATATGCACCTAAAAATAAGAATACACCTGAAATTATTTCTTCATCTACTACCTTACCATCCATTTTAACACTTTGTATTCTCTTTGGATGAAGTATCCTATCTATTCCACGTCTTATAGTTTTTAACATTATTACTATTCTAGTAGTCTTTATTCCTCCACCAGTAGATCCAGCCATAGCTCCTGATATCATAAGAATTAATATTATAACTTTACTCAAGGTTGGCCATAGATTAAAGTCTACTGTTGCATAACCTGTAGTAGTTATTATTGATACAACTTGGAAGGAAGACTGCCTAATCGACTCCTCTATTCTTCCGTTATTAATGCTTAATATATTTATAGTAATAAATACTATAGATACACCAATCATCAATAAATAATACCTTAATTCTTCACTTTTAAAGAAACTCTTAATACTTCCTCTTGCTATTTGGAAGAATAAAGCAAAATTCACTCCAAAAAGCATCATAAATATTGTAATAATCCACTCACTTGCTGGATTGTTAAAAGCAGCAACACTGGCATTCATATTAGAAAATCCACCTGTTCCTGCAGTTCCTAGTGCATGTATTATAGCATCATAAAATGAAAGCCCTGCAAACATTAATAAAACAGTTTCTATTATAGTTAATAAAAAATATATTATATAAAGTATCTTTGCTGTTTGACTTAACTTTGGAACAATTTTACCTGGATTAGGTCCTGGACTTTCTGCTCTTAATAGATATATTGTATTAGATCCTAACGAAGGTGCTAAGGCTAATATAAATATTAAGAATCCCATTCCTCCTATCCAGTGAGTGAAACTTCTCCAAAATAATATTCCCCTAGGTAGGGATTCTATTTCAGTAAGTATTGTGGCACCTGTTGTTGTAAATCCTGATACAGTTTCAAAAAATGAATCTATAAAAGATGGTATTGCTCCACTTATTACAAAAGGAAGTGCTCCAAAAACTGCTATTACAATCCAAGATAATCCTACAGTAAAGAATCCTTCTTTTGCATACATTTCATTATCTTTAACTTTAATTCGGCGTAATCCCAATGCTAGAGGTAACATTAAAATTATAGTGTATAGAAAAGAATTAGCATCCCCATCTCCATAAAATAAAGCTACCCCAAATGGGATTATCATAAGTAATAACTCATATAATAATACATTTCCAATAAATCTTAACACCATTTTATAATTCATTTTTTCTACCACCTACGAAATATGTCATCAATTTGTACTATCTTCATATCTTTAGATACAATAATTACTCTATCATTTATCTTTAAGTAGTCATCACCTGTTGGAATAATAATCTTATTATTTCTAACAATTGTAGCTACTAATGCATTTTCATTAAATTCTATATTCTTAAACTTCTCATTTATATTAGTAGTATCACTACCTACTATAAATTCTACAGCTTCAGCTTTATCATTACAAATTCTATATATATTTTCTATAAAGCTCTTTTTCTTATTCTTTAAAGATCTTACATATTTCAATATTTTATAGGCAGTAACAAGCTTTGGATTTACCATAGTGTTTATACCAACAGCTTTTCCTATATCTCTATAATTATCTCTTGTAATTTTAGTAATTACATTACTTACAGATTTATTATATGCTAATATAGAAGCTATTATATTATCTTCATCTCTTCCTGTTAATGTAATAAAACTATCAACCTCTAATAAACTTTCAGATAGTAGAAGCTCCTCATCCATACCATCCCCATTTATTACTATTGAGTTTGGTAAAAGTTCATTAAGTTCCTCACATACAGTTAAATCTTTCTCTATTATTTTACAGCTAACTCCTACTTCATTGATTATTTTAGCAAGATAATATGCAATCTTACCTCCACCAACTATCATAGCTCTCTTAACTTTTTTCTTATACTTTCCAAGCTTGTTAAATAGATTTTGAATATCTTTATGTTCACCTATTACATATACTCTATCTTCACTATTAAAAACATAGTCTCCCTTCGGCAAGATAAACTCGTCGTTTCTTTCTACACCACAAAAAAGTACATTACCCCTAATAAATGCAATATCACTTATTCTCTTTCCTTCAAGTGCTGTATCTTTAACCTTAAATCCAACTAAATTTACCTTTCCATCAGAAAAATTATCTATATTACATACTGATGGGTACTTAATTAATTTAGCTATTTCTATTGCTGCAGCCTTTTCTGGATTTATAACTAAATCTATACCAACGGCTTCAGTTAAAAGAGTTATTTCTTCGTCATAACTCGGATTTCTTACTCTTGCCACTGTATATTTTGCACCTAATTTTTTTGATGCAAGAGAGCAAAGCATATTTAATTCATCACTATCTGTAACAGATATTAATAAGTCTGCCTCCCTTACACCAGCTTCTTCAAGAACTTTTAAACTTGTGGCATTACCTTTAACACACATTACATCCAGATTGTTATTTACATGTTCTAAAGCCAAGTCTTTCTTATCAATCATGGTAATATTATCTCCATCGATGGACAGGTACTGAGCTAATGTATATCCGACCTTTCCTGCACCAACTATAACTATGTTCATCTCATATCTCCTTATGTTTAAATACTAATTAGTTATATAACAAATCAATTATACAACACAATAATTATTTATTCTATCTATAAAATAACTTTTTAAATAGATACTCTTAAATTATCCTTTTCCTAAAGTGGTAATAGAGTAATATAAAAAAGCCATATAACATAGTATTATACAGCTTTACTTTACTTATTTCTATTATATCTTGACTATATTAATATTGATGCTCCATTTTCTTAAAGAAATCTACCTTTGGTTCAAGAAATTTAAATCTATGATTATCTCCATCTTCAAAATAAGAATGAATAGGATGAAAAATTTTATTCCAATCCCAAAGCTTATCATCAATATTTAAATACTCCTTAAACATCTCACAGCCTTCAGGGGCTATCGGATGTATTAACACTGCTATAACTTTACATGCATAAAAACAATCTGCTAGTACCTCACTTTTAAGCTCTTCCTTTTTAATATTATTTGACCAATGCTTATTGATTTCTCTAATATAATCATCTAAAACATAGGCTATTCTATGGAAATCTTGATTATACATATGCTTTTCATATTCCAACACTGCTTTTTCTGTTAAAGTCTTAATCTTTTCACTAACCTCTTCTTTTGGAATAGCCTCATTTAAGCTTTGTAATGTATAAAAACATGAGCGAATAAGTCTATTAAATACGTTAGTTAATAGGTTTCCTTCCTTTAAAACAGGATCTACTCCTACTTTTTCCTCTTCTTTCATATAAACTTGTGGTTTAAATCCAACACTTTTTGATGATAGTCCTAAACTCATAAAATGCATACGTAATTGATCACTAGTATAAAAACTTAATAATTCATCTGCCATTGGAGGCTTTACATCAGAACTACTACTTGCTTTTTTATCCATAAATAAAATGTGCTTATTAGGAACTATATGAGGAAGTTTTATATCATTAATATTTATTTCTTCTCCCTTAGCCTTCTTAAGAGCGATAAAGATAGCCATTTCTGCAATTGAATAAAAATAAATATTATCCTCTCCTATAAATTGATACACCATGGAATCATCATCTTCCCAGTAACATTTATATTTATTAGGATTTTTTCCTATTGATTCTAAGTATGCCTTTGTAAAAGAAATTGGTGCCCATAAAGATTCTGGCCATACCCAAAATGTTAGATCCTTCAAATCTTCTTTATCTGGTACTTTTACTCCCCATGTGATATTTCCTGATAATCTAAAGGGAACTAATGTCTTACCACTAGTATAGTAGATATTTAAGTTATCTAAGGTTTCTTTTGCCTTATCTCTATCTTCTAATTTATCAAAAATGAAAGTAATTGAAGCTTTATTTTCTTCATCAATAGTTTCATGCTTTGGAAGTTTAAATTCTAACTCCCTTAAATCATTAATATATTTTCTTGGTACATATATTAATGGCTTCTTTAAAAATTCATCTATAGCTTTAATTTCAAATTTTCTTCTGTTAGTATTTTTCTTTAAAAACTCATTAAGTTCCTTCATAGTATCCATTGAATCATCTAAAGTAAAATACCAATTTTCTATACTTTTTAACATAGGTTTCTTACCTGATAAAGTACTAATAGGATTAATTAATTCTGATGCCATATATTGATGCCCTAATGCACATTCTTCTCCATATGCCTTATCAGAGTTACAGCCTGAAATTGGACACCTTCCAACTACTTGCCTTCCATTTAAAAATGTCTTCTTATCCTCATCATAAAATTGCAAAGCTGACATCCTTTTTACATATCCATTTTCATATAAAACGTTAAATATTTCTTCTGAAACTTCATTATGAACTTCTCCTGTCCTACCAAAAGCTGAAGCACCAAAAATATCTAAACTAATCTTATAATCTTCTATAGTTTTCTTTTGAGCTAAATAATTATCCTTAACATAATCTTCTATAGTTTTATCATAGCCTTCATTCTTAAGCTTTCTATAACTTTCAAGTATAGGTGAACCATAACAATCTGTCCCCGATACGAAGATTACATTTTCTTTCCCTATTCTATCCCTTAAAAATCTTGCAAATATATCGGCATGAATAAACATTCCTCCAATATGTCCAAAGTGAAGATTTTTATTCCCATAAGGCATTCCAGCTGTAATTACAGCTTTCTTTGGAAATATTGGTCTTTCATTTTTTTCTAATCTCTTGCTTATCATCATTACTACTCCTTTATGATAATTTTAAAATCAAAAAAGCCCCTGTAGAAATCTATTCTACAGGGGCGAAATTACATTTCACGATACCACCCTTTTTCCCTAAAATGTCACCATCCTAGGCTCTTCAAGTACACCATCACCATAAATTAGGCAAATCATACTCTAGTTCTGTAACGTGAACTAACGTCATATCATCACTTATAATATTATTATAAGATCCGTATGAAGCTCCGAGGCTTGTTTCATTATGACTTCATAATTTCCTTTCACCAACCAGAAACTCTCTGTATACTCATTCATAATTACTCTTCTCTTCATAGCTTTTAATTTGTTTAATTATATATCTTATGATTCTATGTGTCAATTTATTTTTATAATAATATTTATCTTTCTTAACCTTTTGTAAAATAATAAAAACTCATCTTATCCTACCATTTTTGTATTATAAATGAATTTATTCTATTTTTCTCCATACTTTTTACTGTAGTTAACCTGTACACTTATATTAGGATGAATATTGCAAAATTGGCTAATTACATAATAACAGCTTGGACACGGCTCCCATTTACTATATAAAATAAGATTTCCCTCATCTTTTATAACTTTTTCTTCTATTTGATTATGAATTTCTTCAAATATCTTTTTCTCACTATCATTAACTCTATTATAGCCTATCCCTAATTCACCTAATTTATTAACTTTAATACTCTTAAATACTGTTTTTTCTAGAGTTGGAGCTATACAATAATTTTCTATATCATTACTTCCGCTTATTGCTTTAAACTCCTTATTATCAAATATTGCTACTGCTATATTTATAGAATCTTGTAATGCATTGCTTTGATTTATTTTAAATGTTCCTTCTTCATTTTCAGAAACTTTCATATATTTTCTTAAATTCTTTATTAAACGCTGCATTCTTGGTATATTATTAGTTAAATATTCATGGTATTCTACAGAACCCTTCTTAGTTTTTATATATTGGCAATCAATTTTTTCCGGTATTTCAATAGATATTGATTTTACTTTAGTATCTACATTATATTTCTCTATAAGTACCTCTTTTTTATAAAGAAGCATTTTTTTTAATAATTCAATATCTTTTCCATAAATATAATCCTTATCTATTTCCTTTTCTAAATTCTTTATTTTTTCTTTCTCATCTTTATAAATCTTTCTAGATATATTCCTCTTTATTTCTTCAATATCCTTTAATATATCTTCAATATTATCTTGTGTACTTGTCTCTCTTTCATATTCAATTCTATCTATATTTAATCTCTTTACTTCGCCTATTATTCTGCAAAGTTTCTTATGCTCATTTTCAAATAATATAATCTTTTCTATATAATCAATAAGATCATTTATATCATTTACTTTATAACTAACTTCATTATCTTTAATTGAAGTATATAACCTTTCAGCTACAGTATTATTTAGTCTGAAATTTTTTTTTAATTCTTCCTTAAAGTCTTCTTCTCTAAAATCATTTATTATATATCCCTCACATCTAAGAGCATTCTTAAAATCATCTAAATTGCTGATTTTTATTCTATCCTTTTTTCTATTTTTTAATGTAGCATCTATTTGCGTCATATTTACCTCTTTTTTAATTCATGTTTTAAAATTAATATGCCTTTATATAAATTTTCACTTTAATTATTTATTTGAATTTATAACGTAATCTTTAAATTTCTTTTTAATTTCAGAAGTATATTCACTCTTATTCCATCCCATATAAATATTCTTAAATCCTATGTTGTCTTTAATCTTAAGTATAGAAATCTTATTAGTATTAATTGTAGGTATATTTAAAACTATTGAAATTCCTGCTCCAGCTTCAACTAACTTGGAAAGTAAAATCCCCTCATTAGGTTCAGCAATTACCTTAGGTGTATAACCCATTAACTTTAAATATGGTTCCTTTTGATCACAAGAATTATCTTTATATGTTATAAAGTACTCCTCCTTTAAATCCTTTAGATAAATTTCTTCTTTATTTGCTAGAGGATGATTTTTAGGCACTATCAATACATACTCTATTTGTTTTACTAGAATAAACTCTATTTTAGGATAATCTTCAAGATTATTTATATTATCAAAGAATCCAAAATCAATTCTTCCATGTTTTAAATCCTTTAATATTTCTTCTGTAGATTGATTATTAATATTAAACCTTGCTTGAAAATTATCATTAAAGAAACTACTTAATATAAAAGGGATAAATGTTGTTCCTATGCAATTAGTGGATGTAATCGAAATAACATTATCATTATTTTCCTTCATATTATGAATTTTTTCTTTTCCTCTTTCTATTTCAATTAATGCTGAATCAGCATATTTTAAAAATACTTCTCCAAATTTAGTTATTTTTATATTTCTTCCTTCTCTTTCAAAAAGTGAAACTTCTAATTCTTCCTCTAATTTTGAAATAGCTTTGCTTAAAGCTGGTTGAGTTACAGATAATATATTTGAAGCTGTTGTAAAATTTTTGGTTTCAGCTATTACTTTAAAATATTCTAAATGTTGTAAGTTCATTTTATCTCCTTTTTATAATTCTTCTACCTAAAACACAGTATAATTAATAACTTTTAGTTATTGATTTATAATTAATTTGAATTAGACATATTCTTTAGTATAGTGATATACTGTCATAGTCGTATTTAACAATAAAACTTATAT
>NZ_JAWGSV010000152.1:0-7534 GCF_032552055.1 Clostridium sp.
GCTTAATATAGCCGCTCATCAGCCCGGGGTCCCCACGCTTCGGATCACTGGTGTCATTGAAGTGGGAAACGAAGTTTAGCAAAGCTTTGAGCTAAAGGGGTATTAATGAAGCTAGGGAATTAGGAGTTTGTTTGTGAGCGAACTAAGGACCGAAATTTTAGTCACAAACTACGCTCGTAGAAAGTCAGATTGGTCTGCTTTCGGACAGGGGTTCGATTCGTAAGATGAGTCGCCTTATGAAGTGATTCATAAGTGATAACTTGGCTTTATCGGTGAACCCGTAACAGATAATGCTGACGGCAATACCGAGAGGTATGTGAAGAAATTCAACAGCCTCGTATCGACTTATAGGTTCCTAAAGTGAATGCTATGGAATACTAGGATAGAAGACATAAACTATACTGAGCTTCTATAATACGCCAAGAGTGTACAAAGATTGTACACTAAGATATAGTCAGTGCCATTAAGAAATTATGGACGCACATGACCCCTCGCCTCCACCAAATAAGAAGAAAGACTAGGATACAATGGTAAGACCTTGAAATATTAAGGCTTAGCCATTGTATTTTGCTTTTTATGAAGAAGTTTTTGATGTTTTACATAGATTTTTATCTATTTTTAGGTATTTTGAGTATTTGTGCACACCCTTTAGTAATGGTTTTACTAGGGGTGTGCATTTTTACGTAAAAAGGCCACAAGGATTAAAAGATAATCATTTATATAATTAACATAATTAAATAGTGATAAACATATAATTGTCACAGGGGTGATTTTATGGAATGTAGAATAATTAATATGATTGATTTGGATAAATGAAAATGTCATGTAGCAAAAAATAATTATTATTTTGAATAAGTATGCAATTTAATAGAATTAGGTAATGAAAATAATATAATGGGATTGTTGTAGAACCAGATTATCAAATGGAATAAAAGTTAATAAAAAAAAGTCAAGTATAATAGAATTGCTATTATTAAATATAGCTATTCCTATTATTTTTATTTATCGTTAAATACAGAACATGATAAAGTCATATTAAATGTAATATATGGTTCTCATAGGTTAAGGGCTATGTATAGGTATAAAAATAATCAGTATGGAGTGATAAAATTAGCAATTTTAAAAGATTTAGAAGGAAAAATGGTACACCGTTTTATGTAGAGAAATATATGACTCAGATGGAAAAACTAAATAAGAAAAAATTAGAGAGTAAAAAGAAAAAACTAAAAGTTTTATGATAAATTTTTTTAGAGTTTAGCAGGAGAATATGTTTTATTGAAGATATAGAAAGCATATTTTCAATAAAATTCATATCTAAAAATAAACAAGAAGGTACTCATGGTTTTTTAATACCATTAACTTTAACTTATGATTATTTATTTTATAAAGGAGTTTTTAATAGAACCTTAAATAATGAAGATTATCATGAAATATATTTATTGATAGTAGATGTTATGAAAGTTGTAAAATTTGGCAGAGTATCTTTTGCAAGCAATAGAGTGTAAAAATGATGTATAGATATTATAAAGAAGTCGTTTAGTAATTTAAAATTGAATAAATTTGTAATAAAATTAACATTAAAAATATGCTCTTTAATACACATCACGTTGAGAAAGTTGTAAAGCTGGTTAAAAAGTAAGATGTTAAGTCCTGAAAATGCCTGTTTTACGAGGGTAGGCAGGAGGCTTTTAATGGTAGATATTTTGAAGAGTCACTTAGATATATTGCTAAACTTAAAGAAAAATAAATTTCGGCTGTATATAATAATTAAAAAAACTATCTTTCTGATATCATATATAGTAACGTTGAACCTTTTAATCTTAAAGAATTAAAAAGTAGAAAAACAGATATTAACCCTGTTATATAAATGAAAACTATAGTTGATAGACGGGTGCTTAAGGAATAAATCAAAGGTGAATTTATTATGAAAAAAATTGATGGTAAATGTTATATAGAAAATATATAAATGTGAAGAAAAATATTAAAGATATAATTGAAAAAGGTAGTTTTTTTTAGTTTTTCGAAAATAAGAAAATTTACTTTGTGAATAAAGTTTGCATTAATGCTTAACACATCTATCGAGAAAAGATCACATAGTGAGTTATCATGTGACTAAGATATTGAAATAGGTTAAATATATATGTGTAAAAATATAGAGTAACAAAAAAATAAAAATATTTAAATGAAAGTTTAAGGAGGATATCAAATTGAGGCATATTAAGAGATTATTAGTATTAGTTATGATTAGTATTATGGTATTGGGATTAATAGGATGTGGGGCAAGTAGTTCTATTAAATTAAATAAGAAAGTTAGTGTAAAAGATGAGGGAACAGATTATGAGTACACAATAAAAGGTATAGAGGAAAAGGATGGATATTATGTTATGGCTGTAGACATAACAAACAATTTTAAGGATCAAACTATAGCAATAGGAATTGCAAGCATTAGAATGTGGGTAGCAGAAAGTCAAGTTGATAGGTCGTTTATTTTGAGGAATAAATCAAATGGAGAAACTTTAATATATAAAGATAATGCAAATTTTTTTGGCTCAAGTTATGATATGCTTAATAATGTTGATAATAGTCATGGAACAGTTATAATAAAAGGTCAAGAAACTAAGACAATTTACTATCCATTAATGGATATATCTTTATATGAAAAAGAATATAAAAAGAAGATAGAAAGTGTAGGAGAGTTAGAATTAGTTTATATGGATGTGGAGAAAGGTGAATATATTGTAATAGAATAATATATATCGAGTTAGTGTAATACTCTTTAACAAAATTAAAATTGCGTAAAAGTTAGCCAATACGCTAAATTGTATCAATATTTAAGTCATTAGAGAGTCTGTCAATATTTAAGTCATTAGACAATAAATCCACGATAAATATCGTGGATTTTTACTTTATACTAATAAATTCATAATAAAATTCTTGTTTCTCAACTAGCATTTCTTTATTATATTTACCATTCCTCGGAGTAAGTGATTTATATTTTCTTAAAATCAATTCAGCTCTTTTTCTTTTAACATCAATTACAAGATAGGGCTGTATATCTATTAATAAAGAAATAGCATCATTTCGTCTCAAAACATAACTATAACAGTCTTTATGTATTTCTAAGTTATAATTTTTCTTTTTAGTAATATTACCTTTTCCTACTATAGTTTTAATCCATTCTAATAATTCTAAAGTGGTTGAAGCTATTGATATACAAGGAGCTGGATGTTCATTATTATGTACTTTTTGTAGCATAATACTACCTTCACCATCTATAATTCCAGCAATATAGGCTTTTTCTGTTTCAGTCATAAAGTCACCTTTTTCTAAGAGTTTTATTTATTAATAATAGTATGTGACTTTAAATAGAAAATATTTCTTGTGACTAGATAATTACTTATTCTGATATTAATCAATTACCTCACAATCCTTCTCATTTATAATCTCTATAGTATCAGCAGGTTCTACAATCCATACATATTTCCCATATCCAAAGGCTAATTCAATAAATCAGTTTAAAACATAAATAAGATCTATTATAGATTTTTAAAACAATATAATTTACATACCTATTTCATGATATTCGTAAGAAAATTTCACATTAGTTTTATATAGGGGTTATATAGTATAGCTATGTTAATTTTAAGGAGGAATTTTAATGGGTACATTTAAAAGAGCCTGGTAGCAGATGCACCTATATTCTTAGCTGATGAGCCAACTGGGAACTTAGATCCAAGCACTGCAAATGAGATTACAGAATTATTAAAAGAAAGTGCACATAAGCATAATAAGTGTGTAATTGTTGTTACTCATAGTGATAGTATCGCAAAAGCTGCAGATATATTATTAAGATTACAAAATAAAAAATTAGTTAAGGTTTAATATTAACAATGACAACGGGACAAACATTATCCTTATAATTACATGTGAATGTCAGTAATTTCTAAGGTATAAGTAGTACAACAAAATATAATGATTTCAGTAAAGTAACTGTAATAGAGCTAAAGCTTTATTACAGTTACTTTACGTATAAGCTTAAATAAAAATCTATCTAATTATTTTTTGTATAAATATAATAAAAAATCTAGAAAAATGAAAATAAATATTATAATATATGAATGTAAATTTGTGAGAATATGGTACTACTAAGAGTAAAGAAGCAAAAAGATATTAGTTAGTGTAATGGTAATACTGATGATATTTCCAATTATGCAATTTAGATCTTATGCAAATGATAATAGTGATAATATTCAAGTTAATAGTTTTTTAGATTATGATGAAATTTATTGAGATGATAGTAGTACTAAATCATATAGTGTGTAAAAAGACTTAAATAAAATTAAGGAAATGAAATATATATCTGTTTTTTTTAGATGACTAAAGATTTTGATATGAATGGCATTGATAATTTTGTGATTCTAGGTGAAATTAATGGAAATTTTTATGGACAAGGCTGTAAAATAATATTTAATTTAAAAAATATATTTAAATTAATGTAGCATAGAAGAGTTTGATTTTTTATTTTAAAGGTATTCAAATAATAGTAGTGTGATAAGGAGGTAAATTAAAATGACGGGTAAAAAAAGGATTGCTTTTGGGTTAGCAGTGATTATTGGATTGAATAGCTCCATATATATGTTGCCTAATAAAGTTTATGCTACAGAAATATCAACTGAAGAAAAGTTAGGTATTGAAATAGATAAAAAAGAAGAAGAGAATTCTATTGAAAAAAATGAGAATAGGAAAGATTTACAAGATAATATTAAAGTAGAAAATACAATAGCAGAAAAGAGTGCTGCTAATGGGAAAGAAGTAAGCAAGAGCACTAAGGATGTTTTACAAGGGGTTAATTATTTTAACGATAAAACTATTGCTGACTTATTGGCACCAAATAGGTTTTCTGCTGCAGATAAGTTAAATAAACAGGTGGAAATATCAAAACGTGACAATATACCAATTGCAAGTGTGACAGAAGAACAGGTATTGAGCGAACTAAAAGCAGAGAATGTACATGTTATGTCCTATGGTGAAGCTTTTTTAGAAACACAAAAGAATATTGAAAGTATTATTGAGAAACTAGTTGAAAATTCTACAATTGAAAAAGGGTATGTAGGAGATTCAAATGAATATTTCGTAAATAAAATAACAAATAATAAGGAAAAATTGCTTTTGGGAATCTCCTATATTCATAGATTATATGACTTCAACATTGGAAATGAAAATATAAAAGATATTTTGACATATACACCGAGCTATTATGGAAAACAAGTTGATCCTTTAGATTGGCTTATTAGTATTGGTGGAGCTGGAGGTGA
This sequence comes from Clostridium sp., assembly GCF_032552055.1. Lineage (GTDB taxonomy): Bacteria > Bacillota > Clostridia > Clostridiales > Clostridiaceae > Clostridium. The sequence continues at coordinate 5,316 of NZ_JAWGSV010000152.1, forward strand.
GATGCTAAAAGTATCTAATAACACAAAAGCTTATAAGAATCTATTTAAAGGGAAAATTACAGATAAAGATTCAGTATTATCTTTTTTGGAAGATAATAAGAATAAATTTGAACCAAATACTACAATGGAGGAATGGTTCAAAAAAACGAGTAAAGCAATTATTGTAGAAATACCTACACAGATAAATCCAAATGCCAAAACTGCTTTATATTCTAAGTTGAGTTCCGAAGCTTATTTGCAAGAGCATATTTTACCATTGCTTACGGTTTCTGAGGATAGTATTTATGTTATATCTAATTTCACTACAATTACATATGGACTTGTAGATACTTATGTAGATAAAAGTTTAAAACAAAATAATAATGCTCTTTATCAGGAAAAAATTAAAGAGTTTAAATCACAAGTTGAAAAGGCAGCAAGTCAACAGAATGATTTTATAGAACTTTGGCAGCGAATAGGAAAGGCAAATGTACAAAATTTATTATCAACAAATCGCTTAGTTATTGATAGCTTACGTATGTATAATAGTGGTACAGTAAACGCATCTCAAGAATGGTCTCCTAAATTTGGAGATAAGGCTGCAACAGGGGTAAAAGAATTTATAACTCCATTAAATTTATACGCAAATTATTTTGGTGCAGATGGCCAAGCTGAGGGGGGACAAGTTCGTCTTTTTTTAGCAAAAGCACTAGAGGAGAGAGGGCTTTCAACTTATACACATGAATTGACTCACTTATTGATTGGGACATTTTTTCTCAATAATAACGGAGTAAGAGATGGGTTAGAGACAGAATTTTATCCAAGAGGTTTATTCGAAACTTATGGGGTAAATGGACCTACTTTAAATTTGAATTTGATATATGATCATAAAGGGCAAGAAAGATATCATAATGCTTCGCCAGAACGTTTTAAAACAGAGAAGGATCTTCAAGAATATATGAGAGGAGTCTTTGATGTTATATATACATTAGATTATGCAGAAGCTAATGTTATATTAAAAAAGGACAAGAATGATAAGCAAAAATGGTTCCATAAATTAGAGCAGAAAAATGACACAAGAAATAGATTTAATCAAGGAGATACAAAGGCAACTCATAAAATTGATAGCGTAAAGAAGATATCAATTGAGGAAGCAAATGAGTTAAATACAATTGATGATCTTATAGAGAGAAATATAATATCTTCTAGATATGAAGTTAATGGGCTTAAAACTACAGGAGATGTTGCAAGTAATGGATACTATGTTATACCACTTTTCAGTTCTAATTATGCAAGTGTAGAAAATAATAATGGAGTCTCAGGAGATATCATGATGAAAAGACAAGCTTATGAATTACTTGCTGAGTATGGATATTATGATGGTGTGGTGCCTTACATATCAAATCAATATAAAGATGAAGCCACAAAAGATGGTGTTATATTATCAGATGAATATATTTTAGAGAAAGTATTTCAGGGACAATATGCAGCGATGACTGATTTTAAAAAGGAAATGTTCAAGGAACGTATCAATAAAAAAGAACAGTTAAAGCCTATTTCAATTCAATGGGAAGGTAGAAAAGTTACATTAGATAATTTTGAAAAAATAAATGAATTAATGACAGAAGCTGTAGAGAGTGATTTAAAGAATGTACAAGAGTTACCTGAGGGATGGAATAATATACTTGCAGAAAATACAAAAGTTGAGCTTTTAAAAAAAAAATTTTTAAAGCTTATTTGAATGATACAGATGATTTTAAACAATCAATCTATAGTGAGGATGAATCAAAACCAGTAGTAATTCCAGTAACTAGTGTTACTTTAAATAAGGTAAAAGAAAGCTTGTTAAAAGGAAATACAACTACATTAGTAGCAACAATAAACCCAAGTAATGCCACAAATAAGGGAGTTACATGGAGTAGTAGCAATAATAGTGTTGCAAAAGTTGACCAAAATGGAAGAGTTACAGCAGTAGGAAAAGGAACAGCAACTATAACTGTAACTACAAAGGATGGATCAAAAAAAGCAACATGTACTATAACAGTAACAGAAGAATCAAAACCATCATTAGTACCAGTTCAAAGTGTTACTTTAAATAAGACAAAAGAAAGTTTATTAGAGAGTAAGACTACAACATTAACAGCAACAATAAACCCAAGTAATGCTACAAATAAAGGAGTTACATGGAGTAGTAGTAATAAAAGTGTTGCAACAGTTGATCAAAGTGGAAAAGTTACAGC
>NZ_JAWGSV010000153.1:0-7514 GCF_032552055.1 Clostridium sp.
ATCTAAGACAAAAATTAAATCTTTTTTTGTTTATAAGTTAAGGAGGTTTTTATATGAAATTTATATGTGAAAAACAAAAACTACAAGAAGGAATATCTATATCTAGTAAAGCTATTACAGGTAAAACTACTATGCCTATTCTAGAAGGAATTTATATAAGTGCTAAAGATAATCAATTAAAACTTATTGGTTCAGATATGGATGTTTCAATAGAAACTATGGTTGATGCAGATATTAAAGAAGAAGGATCAATAGTTATTGATTCTAGAATATTTGGAGAAATAATTAGAAAACTTCCTAATTCTGAGATCATAATAGAAACTCTTGAAAATGAAATTATACAAATAACTTGCCAAAAGTCTGTGTTTAACTTAGTTTACATGAATGGCGATGATTATCCTGAATTACCAAAAATAAATGAAAGTCTTTCAGTAGAAGTACCACAAAATATTTTAAAAAGTATGATAAGAGGGACTTCTTTTGCAATTGCTCAAGATGAAACAAGACCTATACTTCAAGGAATACTTTTTGAAGTAAAAGATAAAAAATTAAATTTAGTTGCTTTAGATGGTTATAGATTAGCAATAAGAACTGAATTTTTAGATAATGATAATGACATAGAAGTCGTTATTCCAGGAAAAACATTAAACGAAGTATCAAGAATACTTGAAGATATATCAGATATAGTTAAAATAACATTTACTGATAATCATATTTTATTTAACTTAAGTAATACAAAAATAATTTCAAGATTATTAGATGGTAAATTCGTAAATTATTCGTCTTTACTACCTCAAGAATATAAAATTTTATTAGATGTTAAAAAACAAGAATTACAAAACTGTATCGAAAGAGCATCTTTAATGGCAAAGGATAGCAATAGTAATTTAATAAAATTAGATATCCAAGAAGAGAATATGATAATAACTTCTAATTCTCAATTGGGAAAGGTTAGAGAAGAACTTAATATAAATCTGCAAGGTGGAGAAATACAAATTGCATTTAATTCAAAATATCTTCTAGATGTATTAAAGAATATAGAAGATGATGAAGTTAAATTAGAAATGACTTCAGGGGTAAGCCCATGTGTAATAAAGTGTAAAAATACAGATAACTCTAAATACCTTGTATTACCTGTAAGATTATTAAGATAAAGGAGGAGTGTATAAAAAAATGAATTTTTATACACAAAAATGGAAATGAATGAAGTGAAAATAAGTACAGAATTTATAAAATTGGATTCTTTTTTAAAATGGTGTGGAGCAGCTTCATTAGGCTCTGAAGCTAAAATATATATTTTAGATGAGATGGTAAAAGTAAATGGAGAAATATGTACACAAAGAGGAAAAAAAATTAGACAAGGTGATGTAGTAGAGTTTAATGGTGATAAATATAAAGTTATTTAGCTATAGAAACCTAATAATTACTTTTATTCCTCTAATATGTTATAATTAAATGGGTGTAAAGAATGTTTATTAAAAAAATTCAAATGTTAAACTATAGGAATTATAAATCTTTAAATATAACACTGGGGAAAAATGTAAATGTATTTATGGGGGATAATGCTCAGGGTAAAACAAATATACTTGAGGCTATTTATTACTGTGCATTTGCTAAGTCCCATAGGACATCTAAAGATAAAGAATTAATTAATTGGGATTCTGAAAATGCATATATTAGTGTTTTAGTAGGAAAAGATAGACTAGATAAAAATATTGACATTAATATTTTAAAAGATGGAAGAAAAGCGATAAGGATAAACAAAATAAAAGTATCTAAAATAGGTGAATTATTTGGAAACTTTAATGTTGTTATGTTCTCGCCAGAAGACTTAAGAATTATAAAGGATTCTCCTGGAGTTAGGAGGAGGTTTATAGATATGGAGTTATGTCAATTAGACTCTAAATATTATTATAACCTCGTCCAATATAATAAAATATTAAATGAGCGAAATGTACTTTTAAAAAATAAAAAGTTAGACAAAGATATTTTAGATATATATGATATTCAACTAGCGAAATTTGGATCAGATATAATTAAAGAAAGATTGAAATATATAAATAAGTTAAATTATTATGGGAAAAATATACATAGTGATATATCTTCAGGTAAAGAAGATGTTGAATTTAAGTATATAAGCACTGTTAGGGACTTTGATAATATAGAAAATAATTTCTATGAGTTATTATCAAGAAATAGAAGTAAGGATATTGATAAGGGATCTACAAGTGTAGGACCACATAGAGATGATTTCACAGTTTTAATTAACGATATAGATACCAAAAGTTTTGGGTCACAAGGTCAACAAAGAAGTGCTGTGCTTACAATAAAGTTTTCATCACTAAAGATAATAAAAGAATTAACATCTGAGTATCCAGTTTTATTACTAGATGATGTTTTATCAGAACTAGATTTTAATAGAAAAAGATATATTTTAAGTACTATTGGGGAAATTCAAACAATAATAACATGTACAGGAATAGAGGACTTAACCAGTTATCTAGACGATAGTTCTAGAGTTTTTAAGGTTAAGGAGGGAGATATCCTAAGCTAAGGGAGGAAGTTCTTATGTTTTTGCATTTAGGAGAAAATGTTGTTGTTCCAATTAAAGATGTAATTGGGATTTTTGATTTGCAAACTACAATGTATAGTTCAGATACTAGTGCCTTTTTAAGAATGGCAGAGGAAGATGGGTTTGTAGAGAGGATTTCTAAAGAGAAGCCTAAATCTTTTGTTATAGCTGAAGTAAATAAAATGAGTAAGATTTACTTATCACCTATATCATCTTCAACATTAACTAAGAGAACAAATATTGATTATAATCCATAGATCCAATTTTTAATCTCAATTAGTTATAATAAAAGTTCGTTAAAGGAGGAGATTGTATTGGAAAATAATAAGCAAAATTATGATGAAAATCAAATACAGGTTTTGGAAGGCCTTGAAGCCGTAAGAAAAAGGCCAGGTATGTATATTGGTAGCACGAGTTCCAGGGGGTTACACCATCTTGTATATGAAATAGTTGATAATAGTATAGATGAGGCCTTAGCTGGTTTCTGTGATGAAATATTAGTTGATATAAATGAGGATAATTCTATAACTGTAGTTGATAATGGTAGAGGTATGCCAACAGGAATTCACCCTAAAATGGGTAAGCCAGCTGTTGAAGTAATTATGACAGTACTTCATGCTGGTGGTAAATTTGGTGGTGGTGGATACAAAGTATCTGGAGGACTACACGGTGTAGGTGCATCAGTTGTAAATGCTTTATCTGAATGGTGTGAAGTTACTGTTTCAAGAGATGGAGAAGTATGGCAACAAAAATACTCAAAGGGTATAGTTAAGTCTGATTTAGTAAATATAGGTACTACTGATGAACAGGGTACAAAAGTATCATTTAAGCCAGATACAGAAATATTCGAGGAAACAGAATATGATTTTGAAATTCTATCTAATAGACTTAGAGAATTAGCATTTTTAAATAAGGGAATAAGAATTGTATTAACAGATAAAAGAGAAGAAGGAAAACAAGAAGTATATCACTACGAAGGTGGAATTAAAGAATTCGTAGCATACTTAAATAGAAATAAGGAAGTCCTTCATCAAGAACCTATCTATGTAGAGGGAGAAAGAGAAGGAATAATAGCTGAAATATCTCTTCAATATCATGATGGATACACAGAAAATTTATATTCTTTTGCTAATAATATAGATACTATTGAGGGTGGTACTCACTTATCTGGATTTAAAACTGCTCTTACAAGAGTTATTAATGATTATGGTAAAAAATTTAATCATATAAAAGAAAATGATAAGAATTTATCTGGAGATGATATAAGAGAAGGATTAACGGCAGTAGTTTCAGTAAAGATTTCTGAACCTCAATTTGAAGGTCAAACTAAGACAAAATTAGGAAATTCTGAAGTTAGAAGCATTGTAGACTCAATAGTAGGTGAAGGAGTTTCAATTTTCTTAGAAGAGAATCCTAATGTAGCAAAAATAATTATAGAAAAGGCAGTTATGGCTGCAAGAGCTAGGGATGCTGCTAGAAAAGCTAGGGAATTAACTAGAAAATCTGTATTAGAGAGATCTTCATTACCTGGTAAATTAGCTGATTGCTCATCTAAGGATCCTTTAGAATGTGAAATTTATATAGTTGAGGGAGATTCAGCGGGGGGATCTGCTAAGCAAGGAAGAAATAGAAGATTCCAAGCAATTTTACCTTTAAGGGGTAAAATATTAAATGTTGAAAAACAAAGATTAGACAGAATACTAACTGCTGATTCAATAAAATCCATGGTTACTGCTTTTGGAGCAGGAATTGGAGAAGACTTTGATGAAAGCAAGTTAAGATATAATAGAATTATTATTATGACAGATGCTGATGTTGATGGCGCTCATATTAGAACTTTATTATTAACATTCTTCTTTAGATATATGAGGGGACTATTAGATGGTGGACACGTTTATATAGCTCAGCCTCCTCTTTACCAAGTTAAAAAGAATAAAAAAGAGTATTATGCATATTCAGATCAAGAATTAGACTCAATATTAGTAGAAGTGGGTGGAAAAGATAATAACACCAACATTCAAAGATATAAAGGTCTAGGAGAAATGAATGCAACTCAATTATGGGATACTACTATGGATCCTGATAAGAGAATATTATTAAAAGCTACTATAGAAGATGCAATAGCAGCAGATGAGATATTTACTATTCTAATGGGGGATAAGGTTGAACCTAGAAGAGAGTTTATACAAAAAAATGCTAAGAAGGTAAGTAATTTAGATATTTAGTACTAAAGCGAGGTGAGGTACATGAGCTTAAATGAGGGAAAAGTTGTAGAAATAGATATTAATAAGGAGATGAAGAGGTGCTATATAGACTATGCTATGAGTGTAATAGTTGGTCGTGCGCTTCCAGATGTTAGGGATGGGCTAAAGCCAGTACATAGAAGAATACTACATTCTATGAATGATCTTGGGTTAGCTCCAGAAAAAGGTTATAGAAAATGTGCAAGAATAGTTGGGGAAGTTTTAGGTAAGTACCATCCACACGGTGATTCGTCAGTTTATGATGCACTTGTAAGAATGGCACAAGATTTCTCTATGAGATATATGCTTGTAGATGGTCATGGAAACTTTGGTTCTGTAGATGGTGATAGTGCAGCGGCTATGAGATATACAGAAGCAAAAATGAATAAAATTGCAGCTGAAATGTTAAGAGATATTTCTAAAAATACAGTTGATTTTATTCCTAACTTTGATGGTGAAGAAAAAGAACCTGTAGTTTTACCATCAAGATATCCAAACCTTTTAGTTAATGGATCATCAGGTATAGCAGTTGGTATGGCTACTAATATTCCTCCTCATAATTTAGGAGAAGTAATAGATGGTACTATAATGCTTATTGATAATCCAGAAGCAACTGTATTAGATTTAATGACAATAATTAAAGGCCCTGATTTCCCAACAGGTGCTACTATTATGGGTAAAGCAGGAATAAGAGCAGCTTATGAAACTGGAAAAGGTAGAGTAGTAGTTAGAGCAAATGCTGAAATAGAAGAAGAAAATAATAGACATAGAATAGTTGTTACAGAACTACCATACCAAGTAAATAAGGCTAAACTTATTGAAAACATTGCAGATTTAGTAAAAGATAAAAAGATAGTTGGAATATCTGACTTAAGAGATGAATCTGACAGAGAAGGTATGAGAATAGTTATAGAATTGAAGAAGGATGCAAATCCAAATGTAATTCTAAATCTATTATATAAGCATACAAAGATGCAAGATACTTTTGGAGTTATTATGCTAGCTCTTGTTAATAATGAGCCTCAAATATTAAACATAAAAGAAGTTTTAGGTCATTATATAGAGTTCCAAAAGGAAGTAGTAACTAGAAGAACAGTATTTGAATTAAATAAAGCTGAAGCAAGAGCTCATATCCTTGAAGGATTAAGAATAGCTCTTGATAATATTGATGAAGTTATAAGTATTATTAGATCTTCTAAAACATCAGAAATAGCTAAGAATACGTTAATGGATAGATTTGGATTAAGCGAAAAGCAATCTCAAGCAATCTTAGAAATGAGACTTAGAAGATTAACAGGTCTTGAAAGAGATAAGATTGAGGAAGAATATGCTGAGCTTATGAAGCAAATAGAATATTTAAAATCAATATTAAATAGTGAAGAAAAATTATTATCAGTAATAAAAGAAGAACTTACTGAAATAAAAAGAAGATATGGTGATGATAGAAGAACTACTATAGAAAAAGTAATGAATGAAATTGATATAGAAGATCTTATCCAAGAGGAAGATGTAGTAGTTACATTAACTCATTCAGGATATATCAAGAGAATATCTGCAGATACTTACTCAGCTCAAAGAAGAGGGGGAAGAGGAATACAGGCAATGTCTACTAAGGAAGATGACTTTGTAGAACATGTAAGTATTACTTCAACTCATTCAGATGTATTATTCTTTACTAATAAGGGAAGAGTATACAAATTAAGAGCTTATGAAATTCCTGATGCAGGAAGAACAGCAAAGGGAACTAATATAATAAACTTAATAGCTATAGAACAAGACGAGAGAATTGAAACTGTTCTTACAATAAGAGATGATGTAAATGAAGGTTTCTTATTTATGGCAACAAAACAAGGATTAGTTAAGAAAACACATTTGTCTGAATTTAAAAATCTTAGAAAAAATGGATTAATAGCTATTAATTTAAGAGATGGAGATGAACTTCTTAAGGTTAAAGTTACTCGTGGTGATGCAAAAATTATTATAGTAACTCAAGATGGTAATGCGATAAGATTTAATGAGAGTGATGTAAGACCTATGGGAAGAACAGCTTCAGGTGTTAGATCTATAAATCTTAGAAAAAATGATATAGCTGTGTGTATGGATATAGCTGTGGAAGATGAAGATCTTCTAGTTATAAGTGAAAATGGATTTGGTAAGAGGACACCAGTTACTGAGTACAAGGTACAAAGAAGAGGTGGAACTGGATTAATCACTTATAAATTATCTGAGAAGACTGGAAAAGTTATAGGAGCTACAGTATGTAAAGTAGAAGATGAACTTATGCTTATAAATACAAGTGGTGTTGCTATTAGAATAAATGTCTCAGATATATCAGTTACAAGTAGATCAGCTATGGGTGTTACTCTAATGAGAACATCTGAAGAAGAAAAAATAGCTGCAATTGCAAAAATATCAGGTGGAAATGAAGAAAAAGAAGAGCAATTAGTACTTGATGATAATAAAGAAGGTACTTCATTTGAAACTATTGATAATGATATAGAAGATGAAATAGCTGTTGTAGATGACTCAGGTACAATAGAAGAATAAAAAAATATATAAAAATCACAATTAATTTATATCTCAAATAATGAAATTAATTGTGATTTTTTTTATAAATTAAGTATGATATTATATAATATAACGTAATCTTATCCTGGTGTATCAATATTAGAATAATATAGATAAATATAGATATTAAG
>NZ_JAWGSV010000154.1:0-7468 GCF_032552055.1 Clostridium sp.
GTATTATCTACCACATCAATAGAAGTTATCATATCAGTTTTTAATAATCTATCAAGATTTAGAAGAGCATCGTCAAAATCATTATAGTATTTTATACTTTCTATTAATTTATTGTAATTAGTATAAGCTACCTTTATAGTGCTAAAAGCTATAGTCAAAATTATTAAATGAATAAATAAAGATATCATTACTTCAATAAGTGTCATAGCTTTTTTACTTTTTTTCCATCCAATGAGATTTAACAAATTCCCTTTCAGCTAGAACACCTCCATTATCGTCTTTAATTGTAATGGAATATAAATAAATTTTATCTTCAAGTTTAATTTCTATTCTTTTTAAAGTAATATCCTTTCCTCTTTCTAGAGACATAAGAGGTAGATTCATTAAGGTATCTAAAATATCATTTGTATATTTAAATGATGTTTCCTCACCTAAATCACTAAATTTATTATTATATTTAGCTTCATTTTCTATAGCATACGCTACTCTTTCAGCTTCTTCTCTTAATTTTCTATTATTTAACGCTTTAGTACTCATTATAATAATTTGGCTTACAATAGTTAAAGCCATCAGAATAATTGCAAGAGAAATAATTACTTCAACTAAAGTATTACCTTTTTTCAATCTATAATATCCCCCTCATTTTTATCACTAACCCTTATAATATCATTCCCTACAGAAACTTTTAACTCTAAGGATTTATTTAAGTAAGCACTTCTAATATTAATAGTACCTGCTTTTGTAATAAAGCCTTCTTCACTAACTTTATTATTTCCACTAAAATTACTTCCTATTTCAAGGCCATCTTCAAGTTTAATAACCTTTTTAATTGGAGCTTTGTTATTATCTACTGTAAAAGATATACTTTTTCTATCTAATTCAACTGAAAGATTTCCAGTAATCTCATTTTTCCTACAGTAGGCCTTACTGAAGCTTAATAAATCCCTTACCTCTAAGGCTGTACTTTCTAACTTTATTTTTTCTACAGAATTTTTATAAAACTTATATCCTAATGATGCTAAACTAGATAAAAGTAACATTATCGATAGTACTATTATTACTTCAATAAGGGTATAACCTTTCTTCATTGAAATCCTCCATCTAATATTGCACCAAATAAAGGTAGTATAAATATGAAAAGAAAAATTACTACAAACCCTCCCATAATAATTACTGAAGCTGGTTGTAATATAGCCATATATCTATTAATCTTCGATATAAGTCTTTTTTCTAAGTATATACTTAAAGATTCAAGCCTTTCATCCATGGATCCACCCTCTTCACCAAGCTTAATAATAGATTTTGTATAATTAGAATAATTCCCCATTTTCCTAATAGCATCTGATATACTTTCACCCTTTAATATGCTTGAGTTCAAAAAAGTAAATCTATCTATTAAATCTCTATTCTTAAAACTTGTAGATGAATAAACTAATCCATTAGATAAGTTAACTCCACTTTTAATTATTATTGATAAAATTGAAATAAATACAAACTCATTAAATTCTTTATAAATTCCAATTTTATTTAGTAACCTAGGTACTTTATCTTTTAAAAAGGTTTTATAAACTAAATAAGGGATTACTAATCCCCAACATACAAGATATACTAGAAATTTATAAGGATTATCTTTTATAAAAATTGAGAGCTTATAACATAGGCTAGATATTAAAGGTTCATTTATATTTAAGCTACTATAGAACTCATGAAAACTTGGTATAACATATAAAATCATAAAAATAACTAATAATAAACATGAAACTAATATAAAGATTGGATAAGACAAGGTATTCTTTATAGTATTTTTTATAAAGTTTATTTTATCACAGTATTTTTCTACTCCAATTAAGGCTTCATAGTGATTTCCACTTTTTTCTCCCATTGAAATCATACCTATAAAAAACTCTGGATATAAATCATTGTAACTTTTAAATGCATCGCTTAAAGAATTTCCTTCTAAAATTGAAAGCTTTATATTATCTATACTCCTTAAGTAGTTCTTATTTAAAGGTAACTCCTTAAGTAAGTCAAAAATTAATATTAAAGAAATTCCTTCTTTATGCAAAATAGCCATATTACTAGAAATCAAACTTAAACTGCTATAACTATACTTATTAAATGATAATTTTATTTTCTTCATAGTTTAATCCCTCTTCTAATAAAAAATTATTATAATCAAAATAAGTAATGTCTCCTCTTATAATCAAGTCATCTAAATTATTAATCATTTCATAGTTACTAAGTTCAATTATTTCCTGGAAAATATTTGAAATTAATTTCCTAATCTTTTCATCAATATAAACTACAGAGCTAATAACCGTTCTTCCTTTATATCCAGTATAATTGCATAAACTACATCCCTTTTCTTTGTAAGTCTTTATTTTCTTGTTATTTAATAAAACTTCCTCATTAACTTCTTTGCATTCACTACATAGAACTCTTATTAATCTCTGTGATACTATGCCAACTATTGAATCCTTTATTAGATATTGTTTGACTCCCATATCTTCTAACCTATAATAGACTTCTCTAGGTGTCTTAGTATGAATGGTTGAATATACCTTATGTCCTGTTAAAGAAGCTGTAACTACTAAACTTGCTGTTTCTTCATCTCTTATTTCACCTATCATTAATATATCTGGGTCTTGTCTCAAAATGCTTCTAAGTCCATTTGCAAAAGTTATATTAGCTTTTCTATTTAAGCTAACCTGATTTATCCCATTAATTAAAACTTCTACAGGATCTTCTATAGTTGTAATATTCACTTCACTTTTGTTTATTTCCTTCAGAATAGAATAAAGAGTTGTAGACTTTCCACTTCCAGTAGGCCCATTTATTAATACCAATCCATTTTTTAAAGCTATTATTTTTTTAAGCTTTTCTCTTTGATTATTAGTCATATTCAGGCTTTTTAAATCATGAGTAAATATTTCCCCATATAAAATTCTTATAACTAGCTTTTCTCCATAAGTTATAGGTATAGTTGATATCCTTAAATCATAATTTTTTTCTTTTATAGTAACAGTTGACTTACCATCTTGTGGTCTACGCTTCTCAGTGATATCCATGTTAGCTAAGATTTTAATTCTAGATAAAAGTCTTTGATATTCTAAATCTGTGATTTTACAATATGAAATTAAAATACCATCTACTCTTATTCTAATTAAAATATCATTCTTTTGAGGCTCAAAATGGATATCTGAAGCATAGCTACATATGGCTTCTTCCATTATTTTATCAATTAAGTTTTCTTCCTCACCTAAAAATACTTTATCAATAAGATTTTTAATATAATTTTCATCAGTATTAATAAATTGAATTCCTTTATTATATAGAAACTCCAGTTCGGTTTTATCGTATGTTATATCTTTATTTCTAGATAAAACTATAACTTTCTTATCTTTTATAGAAACTGGAATCATACAATTTTCCATAGCCTTAAATTTATTAATTTTTCTTGCAGTTTTTAAGTCTATTTGACTAATATCAATCTTTTTCATTTAATCACCATTAAAATTATGGTCCATACTCTATCTTTTTAAACATTATTTATAAGTTTTATTTACAAATATAACTAAATATAAAAACCTCTGCAAATTTTATAACTTTGGAAATACTTAATTATAAATACTACAAAAAAACTGCTATAAATTTTATCAGCAGTTTTATTTTATACTCTGTATATGTATGTATCCTTATATTAATTAAGGGACGCCCTTAAGCATCCCTTAATTAATATCTATAAAATAATATTTACCTTCACTAGCTTCAAGTTGTGATATAGTTCCATCTACAGAAATATATAATTTTTCTGTATTATTATCATCTCCACCTACAAATATTATATTTCCATCTTTATCTTTAGATAATCCTTTTTCGAGATTAATTAATTTAGGAAAATCATAAACTAATCTTTTGATTGAGCCTTCACTATATTTGTACAAAGAGTAATTATTGTTTTCAAGTCTACCTAGTATATATATTCCATCTTTAGTAACTTCAACATCACTTACTTCAACTATTTTATCTATTGTTTCTACTAATTCACCTTCATTATTTATTACTTTTAAGAATCTTTCCTTGTTGTCTTTCTCTTGAACAATAATTAAATTTTCCTCAATAACTTCTAAATATTCTACATAACCTAAATCTAATTTAAATAATAAGTTCTCTTTTTTTTCAGAAACATTGTAAGTAAAAACTCCATTATTCTTATTATTATCTATGCCGTAATATACAAGAGTGTCTTCATTTATCCAATCTATTAAGTCACCAGATATTATCACATCACTATTAAAATCAATATAAGTATTATTCTCAATATCCTTAATTTTTAAATCTAAATATCCATCTTTAACAAAATAAGAAAGGTATTTACCTTTTAAAGATACCTTAGGTGAAACAATTGTTTCATCTACCTCAACACTATACTCTTTAGATAAACTATTAATTTTAATTTCTCCATTATCATTAAGAATAAAAGTTCCAGATTCTTCATCATAAGAAGTTATAATATAATCTGTATCAACAATTTCATACTTATTATCTTTTAAATTATATATCTTATACTCACCAGAATTTTCAATAGCAATTGCGCCTTTTGAAAGCTCAATTTTAGGTTCTTCTGTCTCAGTATTATTACACCCAATAAAAGCTATATTTATTAAAATAATAAAACCACTAAGGAAAACTTTTTTTCTCCCTTTTCTATTCATTTTATCCCTCTTTAATTTAATACTACACCACTGCAAATAAATGTTGCTTCTCCAGTCATAAAAACATCATTATTTACTATTTCTACTATTAGATTACCACCTAATGTAGTTATTTCAGCTTTCGATTCACAAAGCCCTAGTTTATTTAAAGCTACTAAAGATGCACAGCAACCTGTTCCGCAAGCTAGAGTTGCCCCAGCCCCTCTCTCCCAAGTTCTCACTTCTATGCTTTCTTTATTAAATATCTTTACTAAATTCACATTAGTATTTTCTTTAAATAAATCATACTTTTCTATTATCTTTCCATCTTCCATAGAATATTCATTTTTATTATTAATCAAAATAGTATGAGGCACTCCCATTAATAAAGCTGTTAACTTATATCTTTTATTATTAATTTCTACAACTTCATCAATTAATTCATCCTTATTATTAAGCTTTATATCTTCACCTTCAAAACTAGGCTTCCCCATATTAACTCTTACTAAATCTACTTTATCATCTTTATTTATAAATAACTCTGCAATTTTAACTCCATCACCAGTTTCAATAGTTATATTTTTCTTTTTCACTATTCCTTCTTCATATAAATATTTTGCAAAACATCTAATAGCATTTCCACACATATTTGCTCTTGAACCATCACTATTAATTATTAACATCTTAGCATCAGCTATATCAGAATTTCTAATTATAACCAATCCATCTGCACCTATTCCAAATCTTCTGTCACAAACCTTTTTAGCAATTCCTATTTCGTCTTTTAAATAATTTTCTTCTTTATCTATTATAAAAATAAAATCATTTCCTAAGCCTTGCATCTTTATAAAATTCATAAAACCCCTCCCTTTAGCTTTATATGCCATTGAAAAATGTAATTACTAAATGTTATACTATCATTATGTTATTACCAAAGAAAGGATGATACTTATGGCATTGGATGGAATCTACTTATATAGTTTAGTATCTGATTTTAAAAAATCAATATTAAATTCTAAAATAGATAAAATAAATCAACCAGAAAAAGATGAAATAGTTTTAACTTTAAGGAAAGGAAGAGAAAATATTAAACTTCTAATATCTGCTTCTTCAAGATTTCCTAGAATTCATATTACTAGTATAAGTAAACCAAACCCACTTCAAGCACCTATGTTTACTATGGTAATGAGAAAATACTTAATTGGTGGAAGAATAACTGATATTCTTCAATTAAATGGTGATAGAATTATAGAACTTCATATAGAATCTACTGATGAACTTGGATTCAATAGTAAGTATATATTAGTTGTAGAAATTATGGGAAGGCATAGTAATATAACACTTGTAAGAGATAGAGATAAAAAAGTTATGGAATGTATTAAACACTTATCTCTAGATAAAAATACTTACAGAGTATTATATCCAGGAGTAGAATATGTATATCCTCCAACATCAAGTAGGCTAAATCCTTTTGATTTTTCTTATGAAAGTTATAATTCTTATATTTTAACTAATGATATTCCTATAGATGAAAATATTTTTTCTAATATTTTTACTGGTATTAGCAAATCATTATCTAAGAATTTATATAAAAAATTCTCCTATGATAATAATACCATAAATAAGCAATCTTTTTATAATTCATTTAAAATTTTCATAGAAAATATTGATAATATTTTTTCTTATAAGATTTATAAAGATGAAAAATCCTTTAAAGACTTTCACTGTGTAAATTTATTTAATTTAGATAAAGAATATCAGGAAGTTGAATTTGATAATCCTAATATATTACTTGATAACTACTTTGCTACAAAAGATAAGCAAGATAGACTTAATAGTAGAAGTATAGATATGCAAAGACTTATTACAACTAACATAGAAAGATGTAATAATAAAGAAAAGAAATTAAATGATATTTTAAAGGAATGTGCTAAAAAAGACTCTTATAAGATAAAGGGTGATTTATTAACTTCTTATATCTATATGATAAAAAGAGGTGAAAAAAATATAGAGGTGTTAAATTTCTATAATGAAGAAAATGAAGAGTATATTAAAATAGATTTAGATGAAAATAAAAGTCCATCTGAAAATGTTCAATATTATTATAAAAAATATAATAAACTAAAAAAATCTGAAGAATCTGCTATAGATCAATTAGAAAAAAATAATGGAGAATTAGAATATCTTACTTCAGTCTTAACAAATATAATAAATTGTGAAAATTACGATGAAATAGATGAAATAAAAAAAGAACTTGTTGAAACAGGCTACTTAAGATTTAAGGGGAATAATAAAAATAAAAAATCAAAAGCATCAAAACCTATTCATTTAAAGTCTTCTGATGGAATAGATATATATGTTGGTAAAAATAATATTCAAAATGATAACTTAACTTTAAAATTTGCAAATAAAAATCACTACTGGCTTCATACTAAAAACATCCCAGGATCTCACGTTATATTATGTAGCGATAATCCTTCTGATATAGCTCTAGAAGAAGCTGCTAGCTTAGCTGCTTATTATAGCAAAGCTAAAAATTCTAGCAAAGTTCCAGTTGACTATACTAAAGTTAAGAATATTAAAAAGCCAAATGGTGCAAAACCAGGAATGGTAATTTATCATACAAACAATACAATATACGTAGAACCTAGGTGCTGTGGCACAATGGAAAATTAAAAATGAATAATGAAGAATTAATGAAAAAACTTCCTTAGGAGTTTTGAAATAATTGAAAGGGATGCTTTAAAGCATCCCTTTCAATATAATAATTATAA
>NZ_JAWGSV010000155.1:0-7441 GCF_032552055.1 Clostridium sp.
TGAATAAGGAGGATTATTTATGGATAAGTTCAAATTAGTAGAGAAATTAAAAGATAAAGCTAATATTAATTACGAAGAAGCCAAGGAGGTTTTAGAGAAAAATAATTGGGATATATTAGATTCTATAATATATTTAGAAGAGATAGGAAGAATAGAAAAACCTTCTGTAGGTGTGTTTTATACAAATGATAGTATGAATTATAGTAAGGAACAATCGGAAGTAACTAGTATTGTTGAGAGTAAGAAAAATAAAGAGTACAAGGAAAGTTTTCAAGGAGTATTTGAAACTGTATGTAGATATATAGATGATTGTAACAATATTATAATTGAGATTATTAGAAATAATACTGTAATTTTAAAAATACCTTTAACAGTAGTCATACTGCTTTTATTATTTACTTTCTGGATTACCATACCCTTAATAATTGTAGGGTTATTCTTTGACTTAGAATTTTATGTATCAGCTAAAAAGGTAAATGTAGATAAGGTTAATAAGATATCTAATGAGATATCAAAAAGCATAAGGGAATTAAAAGAAAAAATTAAGAAGAGGTTTAATGATGGTTAAGATTTTAATAGTTGAAGATGAAGAAAAAATAGCTAGATTTATAGAACTAGAACTTAAACATGAAGGGTATGAAGTAATAAAGGCTAATAATGGCAGAGCAGGACTAGAGATTGCAGAGAAGGGGGAAGTAGATCTAGTTATTCTAGATGTAATGCTTCCAGAGATTAATGGCCTTGAAGTATTAAGAAGAATTAGAAAGGTTTCAGATATTCCAGTTATTATGCTTACAGCAAGAGATGCAGTTATGGATAAGGTATCAGGCCTTGATGCAGGAGCAGATGATTATGTTACAAAACCTTTTGCTATAGAAGAATTACTTGCAAGGATAAGAACAGCTTTAAAGAAGAGAGTAGTTACAGTAAAAAAGGATATAGATGTACTAAGCTGTGGCCTATTATCACTAGATAAAAAGAAGCATAAGGTAGTATATAATAACACAGAGATAGAATTAACTAATAGAGAGTTTACATTACTACAAATATTAATGGAAAATAAAAATATTGTATTAACTAGGGAAGTACTTATTGAAAAAGTATGTGGATATGATTATTTTGGAGAAACAAATGTAATAGATGTTTATATAAGATTTTTAAGAACAAAGATAGATGATGCTTTCAATATTAAAATTATTACTACTGTCCGTGGTGTAGGGTATGTAATAAAAGATGAGTAAGAAAAATAAATCTAAAAATGTAACATCTATTGCAATAAAAATTAATTCTGTTTTTGTAAGAAAACTATTTTCTAAGTTTCTTCTTATTGATATAATTCTGGCTTTAGTTTTAATTGGTTTTTGGAGCATTGAAAGAGAAGTAAGTTATTATGGAGAGTTTGTTCAAAGTGCTAAAAGAGTACTTAACATTTTTCCTATAGAATCAGCCAACTATGTAGTTACCTGGAGTGATGGAAGAACTTTAGTTATAGATTTTACTAATTTTTTAATGAACTTAAAAAATATAATGATACCTATTTTAATAGTTGAAGGTGTATTTTTATTACAAGAAATAACATTTGGAACAGCAAAAACTAGGCATATTTTAAAGCCTATTGACGAAATAGCAGAAACAGCTAATAGACTTAGTAATATGGAGTTTGATGAAGAAAAATTCCAAAGTCTAGAAGATGCTATACTAAAAATAAGTCCTGTTGCATCCAATGAAAGAATCCATATTGGAGATAGTGAACTTCAGGGATTAGAAGATGCCATTAATAAGCTTCTAGATAGAATGAGAGATTCCTATAGGCAGCAAGCAAGGTTTGTTTCAGATGCATCTCATGAACTAAGAACCCCTATTTCAGTAATTCAAGGGTATGCAAACATGCTAGATAGATGGGGAAAAGATGATGAAAGTGTATTAGAAGAATCTATAACTGCAATAAAGAGTGAATCTGAAAATATGAAGAACTTAATTGAGCAATTATTATTTTTAGCTAGAGGCATTAATGGTAAAACTCAACTTACAATAAAGGAGTTTTCATTAAATGATATGATTAGGGAAGTTTTTGATGAGTCTAAAATGATAGATGAAAAACATAATTATTCATATATTGAGTCAGAGGATATAAGGATAAGTGGTGATATTGGCTTACTAAAACAAACTGCAAGAATATTAGTTGAAAATGCAGCTAAATACACAGTAGAGGGAGAGTCTATAGTATTTAGAAGTGGAAGAAGCAATAATGGAGATCCATTCTTTTCTATTCAAGATAATGGTATAGGTATGGATGAGGCAGATGTACCACATATTTTTGAACGTTTCTTTAGAGCAGATACTGCAAGGGTTAGAAAAAATGGAGGTACAGGATTAGGATTATCTATAGCTAAATGGATTATAGATAATCATAAGGGATACTTTAGTGTATTAAGTAGAAAACAAATAGGAACAAGAATAACGGTGTTTTTACCACAAAATAAGATATAAGTGCTTAGTTTAGAAGATAGTAGGATTAATAGTTCTACTATCTTCTATTTTTTTAGTAATAAACTATAAATTTATCTATAGATAAATTTTTAAGAAAAGCATATCATTTTAAGTAAAAATAATAGTTTTGAAATTTTGAAAATAAATACTTGCATAATTCAGGAGGATATTTTATAATTTTAACACAATTAGAAAAAACAAGAAGTAACAATTAAATAAATATTGGGGGCAAATAAATGAGAAGATATCCAAGTTGTATGGCAACACAGCATCCAGATAATTCACAAAAATATATAACAATACAACAAGAACCAGAAGAAGCAGTAAGGGATTTAAACTTGCAAGAAAAAGGTGGGTTAGGAATTGAAGAGGTGATGGTTGATTTTGAAGGAAAGCTTACACCATATCATCAAACTTCACAAATAACATTAGGATTAATAAATGAGGGGTTTATTCCAGGTGAGGATGTATTTGTAACACCAAGAATTCCTAATGCAATAAAGGAGCCTGTATTTAGACAGTTAATGAGTATAATGTCATTAGTTGAAACTAATATGTTAGCTTATAAGCAAACAGGCAAGCAAGCTATTATTGAAACTATAATTCCAATGATTGAAACTGGTGAGGAATTAATAAAAATTCAAGAGAGAGTTAACTCTATAATTGAGCTTGGAAATAAAAACTATGATATAGAATTCCCATTAAACAGTATTAAGTTAATACCACTAATGGAAGGAATTCCATCCTTAGTAAATATAGATAAAATAATTGATAAATATTATAGACACCTTTGTAGTAAAGATTATAAATTGAAAGATTTAAGGGTAATGATAGCAAGATCAGATTCAGCTATGTCATATGGAATAGTATCTTCAGTATTAGCAGTTAGAATGGCTATTAGTAAGATTCATAAGTGGGGACAAGAAAATGACGTTGAAATAGCACCTATATTAGGTTGTGGATCTTTACCATTTAGAGGACACTTATCAGCAAAAAATATAGAAAACACTTTTAAGACTTATGCAGGAGTTAAGACATTTACTATTCAATCAGGGTTAAAATATGACCATGGTACAGAGGAAACAATAGAAGTAGTAAATAAGCTTAAAGAGCATAATTATATGGAAGACTTTAAGATACTTTCTGAGGAAGAAATGGATCTTATGAAAGAATATATAGGAATATTCTCTAAGCATTATATCGATATATTCACTAGAGTAATTAAAGATGTAGATGGTATATCTAAGTTTATACCAAAGAATAGAGATAGATTAGCAAGTTCTAAATCAGGCTTACAATATGTTAGAGAAGCAATAGATGTAAGTGAAGTAGTAGAATTAGTTAAGGATACAAAGCTAAAGGAAGAGTTATTAAGCTTAAATACAGATGTAGACTGTTCAGTACCAAGAGCTATCACATTTACTGCATCGATGTACACAGCAGGTATTACTCCAGAATTCTTAGGGGTAGGAAGAGGCTTAAGAGAAATTAAAGAGAAATATGGACAAGAAGGCATAGAGAAATTATTAGAATTCTATCCAAGCTTAATAGACGACTTAATATTTGCAGCTAAATATACAAATACTAAGATATCTAAAGGAATAGTTAACGAAGAATGTAGAGATACTTATAAGGAAGATTTCAGTTTAGCTTGTGATATTTTAGGGATTTTAGCTAAGGATTATCCAGAAGAAGAATTTTATCATACTCTATTAAAATCTGTAAGACCAATCTTACTTCATTTAATGGGTAAGGAAGAAGATATGTTTAATGATGTTGAGGAAGAAAAGAAAATTCTTAAGGAATGGATAGTTAAGTTAGGAAAATTAAGAGGTAGCTTAGGCTAATAGATATATTAAAAGAGGATGTTTGTTATATCAAATATCCTCTTTTATTTAACACAAATTATATAGAATTGTTTATGAGATATAAAAATTTTAAATATATGAGTTAGAATATATTTATAAATAGAAATTAGGAGGTATAAACTATGGATACGAATAAATACGACGATGAAATATTTTTTGATAAGTATAGTAAAATGGCTCGTTCAGTTTATGGGCTTAATGGTGCAGGTGAATGGCATATGTTTAAAAAGATGTTACCGGATTTAGAAGATAAGAAAGTATTAGATTTAGGATGTGGACTTGGATGGCATTGTAAATATGCTATTGAAAATAATGCTAAAGAAGTACTAGGAATAGATTCTTCAGAGAAGATGTTAAATAAAGCAGAAAAGATTAATGGAGATAAAGCAATAAAATATGTAAAGGCTACAATAGAAGAAGTAGAATTGAAAGATAGATATTTTGATGTTGTAATAAGTTCATTAGCTTTACATTATATAAAGGATTTTAATATGGTATGTAAGAAGGTATATGATTCTCTTGTAGATAAAGGAGAATTTGTGTTTTCAGCTGAGCATCCAATCTTTACTGCGGAAGGCAAGCAAGATTGGTATTATGATGAATTAGGAAATAGACTTCATTGGCCTGTAGATAATTACTTTAATGAAGGTAAAAGAATAAGTAATTTCTTAGGAGAAGAAGTAACAAAGTATCATAAAACACTTACTACATATATCAATACCTTAATAAAAAATGGATTTGAAATAGTAGAAGTAACTGAGGCGCAGCCATCAGAAGAGATGCTTAAAGATAACAAAGAAATGCTAGATGAGTTACGTAGACCTATGATGATATTGATATCTGCTAAGAAAAAATAATATGGTAAAATATTAATATGGAAGTTTTGTAGGCAAGGGGGGACAGTTTATGGAAAAACTTTTAACAGTAATGAACTTTTCTCATGTATATGAAAAAGAAAGATTCTTTTTGGATGAGGAATATAATTGGGTTGACTGTAGTAAGGTTAGAGGAACTAATGGATATTGCGATAAAACTGCTTTTCATATTTTACAAGATAAAGTTAAATCATTAAAACCCGAAGGTATTCATTTTATTGATTCAGGAAATTATCATTATGTCAGTGAGCTATGGATAGATAAAATAAAAAGTGATTTTACACTAATAGTTTTTGATCATCATTCAGATATGAGAAGACCAAGCCTTGGGGATATATTATCTTGTGGTTCATGGATAATGGATGAGATTGATAATAATAAATATATAAGAAAAGTTATTATAATAGGTTTAAGTGAAGAGCAAAAAGAAACTATTCCAAAGCAATACTTAAATAAGGTAGTAGGGATTTCTGATATTGATTTAATGTCATTGAACAAAAATGATTTATACAAACTTATAAATAGCAGATACCCAGTATATATTTCTATAGATAAAGATGTTTTAAGTGAGGATGTTGTTAATACATCTTGGGATCAAGGTGATATGAATTTTGATTTTCTCAAGAGAATTCTTCATAGTATTATTCTAAAGTACGATATTATTGGTGTTGACGTGTGCGGAGATACGGACCCCAATAATATAGAAAATATAAGAAATAATGATAAGGTTAATGAAAGATTACTAAATTTTTTGTTAGATGAAGATTATAATGAGTAGCTTGGCAATCATTATAAAGAAATTAGAATAGCATTTTATTAAAAAAGGAAGTTCGAATATGAACTTCCTTTAATTTTAGTTGTATAAATTAAAATAAATTTTAAACATTCTAATTTTTACATTATTTAGCTTTATAAGATTTTATCATCCAAAGAGCCTTTTCATATTCTCCTATAAATCCAGCCATTAAATCAATAGAACCTTGATCATTAGCATCTTCTGCTAAAGCTAGTATAGATCTTGATTGACCAAGCATACTTAAGAAGTCAGCTTCTAATATATTTATTGATTCTTCAGCAGATAAACCTTTGCTATCTAATTCTTGTATAGTAGCAAGATTTAAGTATTCTTTCATTGAAGCTGCGGGTCTATGACCCAAAATAAGAATTCTTTCAGCAACCTCATCTAATGATTTAGCCATTGCTTCATAATATCCTTCAAATACACTGTGTAATTGGAAGAAAGCATTACCTTCTATATTCCAATGTAAGTTGTGAATTTTAACATATAATAAATTAAGATTTGCAAGGTAGTCGTTAAGTGATTTTACTACTCCTTCAATTTTTTCATTTTCTAGACCTATATAATTTTTACTCATAAATATTACCTCCAACACTTTATATTAATTTCAAATTTGTAATGATTACAATATTATAATAACTCTAAATCCAAGGGATGTCAATACTATTTCCAAAATTTAATAAAAAAACATAGTTCACATATTAGTTAGATGTGAACTATGTTTTATATTACTTTTATAAAACTATTTAATTTGTATTTCTACATTTTTTACAGATACCCTTAAAATAAAGAGATTGTTCATGGATATCAAAGTCCTTTAAAGAATCTATATTTAGGCTATCTAAATCAATTTTTATATCGTAAAGAGTATGGCAGGACTCACATTTAAAGTGACCATGTTTCTTTACATCCAATATTTGATACCTAAGTTCATTTTCATCAATTATAATAGCTTCTACAATTTTCTTTTCAATAAAAAGATTTAAAGTATTATATACAGTTGTTTTTGATAGTGTTGGAATTTCATCTATTAAAACAGAATATATTTCATTTACACTTGGATGTTCTTTACTATTATATAAATATTCAAAGATTCTTTTTCTTTGATAGGATGGACTAATTCCATGATCTCTTAGATATTTTTCAATATTATCAATGAGTAGCATAAGTATCCCTCCCGTAATTCTTATTTTTTATTAATTAATTATATAAGTTTAGCATAGTTTAAAAAAGTAATCTATAAAAATATACTTAATACTATAGTATATTAAATAATTTTTTATAATATGGTAAAAAGTTATTATTAGCAAAAATATAGATTTACAACTTGTAATAAATTGTGCAGGATTTTTTAACATATTATGCTAGGCTTCCGTCGCAAGCTCCAAGTCAGCTTACTCACAATATGT
>NZ_JAWGSV010000156.1:0-7436 GCF_032552055.1 Clostridium sp.
TATTATATAAGTACATAATTAAATCACTATATAACACTCCATAGAAGGCTTTTACAATTAAAGTCAGACCAAATTTTAGTCCAGGATGCTTTTCAATGCCAGATACACTTAACCCGATTGCTGGAACATCATGAAATCCACTATTTTCTAACGCCTTTCTAATTAAATGAATATAATTAGAAGCTCTACATCCTCCACCAGTTTGAGTCATTAATACTGCAGTCTTATCTAAATCATATTTACCACTTTTTAAAGCCGATATAAATTGACCTATTACAATCATTGCAGGATAGCAAATATCATTATTAGCATTTCTTAACCCTTCATCTATTATTTCATCAACATCATCTTCTAAAAATTCAATATTAAATCCATTATCTTTTAGCACTTTATCAAGAGCCTTAAAATGTATTGGTAACATATTAGGTACAAGTATTGTATATTTTTTTTTCATTTCTTTAGTAAAAACTTTATAATTATAACTCATCTTAGTTCTCCTACTTAATAGCCTCTACCATACTTCTTATTCTGATTTTAGCTGCCCCTAAATTATTAGTTTCATCAATTTTTAGTTGAGTATATATTTTACCTTTTTCCTCTAATATTCTTTTGACTTCATCAGCAGTTATTGCATCAGTACCGCAACCAAAGGAAACTAATTGAACTAATTGCATATTATCATTATTTCCAACATATTCAGCAGCATTGAATAATCTTGCTTGATATGTCCATTGATTTAATACTTTAATTTCTGATGGTTTATATTTATATGGAATACAATCTTCAGTAATTATTACTAAATTTAAAGAGTTCATCATCTTATTTATTCCATGATTAATCTCTTTATCTATATGATATGGTCTTCCGCTCAAGACTATTGTCAATAAATCATTATCCCTAGCATACTCTATAGCTTCATTACCTTTTATGATTATATCTTCTTTAAATCTTCTATACTCATCTAGCCCCTTTAAAAGTGCACTTTTTACATCCTTCTTACTTATCCAAGGAAAGGATAATTTAAGACTATTATATAAATTAGCACTTGAACTTTTAATTGAATTTAAATCTATATAAGGATATATATAATTAGTATTTTTTAATAAGGAAATATTGTTCTTTAATACTTCTGGGTAATAAGCTACAACTGGGCAATTAAAGTTATTATTAGAAATTCCTTCATCAAAATTAAATGTCATACATGGATAAAATATATCCTTAATACCTTTTTCAATTAAGTTTTCAATATGTCCATGAGAAAGTTTTGCTGGGTAACAAGCAGTATCTGAAGGAATAGTATGTTGTCCCTTTAAATACATATTTTTAGAGGAATTATCTGATAAGATAACTTTAATTCCTAGCTCATTAAAGAATTTAACAAATAAGGGTAAATTCTCATACATATTAAGGACCATAGGAATACCAATTATACCTTTATCTCCATAATTATCTTCATACTCCATTAGCTTATTATACTTATATTCATATAAATCTGGATTTGGATTTTTTTCATTTCTACCTAAAGGCCTAGAACATCTATTACCTGAAATATATTTCTTTTCGCCACTGAAACTATTAATAGTTAAGTTACAGTTATTTGTGCACAAACCACATTTAGCTACCTTAGAACTATGATTGAAAGAACTAAGTTCATTAATTTTAATAATTCTCGACTCTTTCTTAAAATTTTTCTTAGAATAAATAGCTGCACCATAAGCACCCATTAACCCAGAAATATTTGATCTTATGACATTTTGATTTAACTCTTTTTCTAAACTTCTTAAAATTGCATCATTACATAAAGTACCACCTTGAACTATTATGTTCTTACCTATATTGTTAGTTCTAATAACCTTATATAATGCATTTTTAACAACACTTATTGATAATCCTGCTGAAACATCATTAATAGATGCTCCATCTCTTTGTGCCTGTTTTACAGAAGAATTCATAAATACAGTACATCTTGATCCTAAATCAGCAGGATGACTTGCAAATAAACCAAGCTTTGAGAAACTTTCTACATCATAACCCATAGCCTTAGCAAAAGTTTCAATAAATGAACCACAACCTGAAGAGCATGCTTCATTTAGAATAATACTTTTTATAGAATCATTTTCTATTTCAAAGCATTTTATATCTTGTCCACCAATATCTAAAATAAAATCCACCTTAGGATTAAATTCTTTAGCAGCAATAAAATGAGCTAAGGTTTCAACTATTCCAAAATCTATACCAAAAGCTTTTTTTAATAACTCTTCTCCATAGCCTGTAACAGCGCTGGATTTAATATTTATCTGCTCACCATATTTACTATAAATATTTAATAGCTCTCTTTTTACTACCTCAACAGGATTGCCCTCATTGTGTCCATAATATTGATATAAAATTTCTAAATTATCATCTATAAGAACTAGTTTTGTAGTTGTGCTTCCAGCATCAATACCTAAATAAACATCACCTTTATAATCTTTTATATCTCTTACAGCAACTTTAGCCCTATTATGTCTATCTAAGAAATTTTTATATTCTTCTTCACTTTCAAAAAGAGGTGAAACTTCTTTTTGAAGATTAATATTCTTTTCGTTATTTTTAGAAATATTATTTAATAAATCTTCATATGTATATATTTTTTCTTCATTACTTGAAAATATTGCTGCTCCTTTGGCAACAAATACTTCAGCATCTACAGCCTCTATGTTTTCCTTCAAATTAAGTTTTTCAGTAAACATTTTTCTTAATCCATTATAAAAATGTAATGGACCACCTAAAAATAAGACTTTACCTTCAATCATTCTCCCTTGAGCTAGGCCCCCTATAGTCTGATTAATAACAGCTTCATATATACTTGCTGCTATATCAGCTTTACTAGCTCCTTGGTTTAATAGCGGTTGAATATCTGATTTTGCAAATACACCGCATCTAGATGCTATAGGATATATATTTTTATGTTCAAAGCTTAAATTATCTAACTCTTCAACTGAAATGCCCATAAGGCTAGCCATTTGATCTATAAAAGCTCCCGTACCTCCAGCACAGCTAGAATTCATTCTTTCTTCTAATCCATTAGTTAAATATATAATTTTAGCATCTTCTCCACCTAATTCTATAACTACATCAATATCATTGAATATTTTTTTTACACCTATAGTTGTTGCAAAGACTTCTTGAACAAATGAAATTCCCGAATCAATTGCTACTCCATATCCTGCTGAACCAGTTATAGCAACCTTAATTTCATTATCATTAAGTATATTCTTTATGTTTTTTACTTCTTCTATAATTGTTTCTTTTACTTTTGTTAAATGTCTTTTATAACTTTTATATATGACATTATTGTTATTATCTAATATTACAAATTTTACTGTAGTTGAACCTGCATCTATACCAAGTTTATACATAAATCAATTCCTCCAAGCCCCATTTTTTTAATAACTATCTACTAATTTTATATTTTATATTTCTTTACAACTATCTCTTATTATTAGTTTTACTGGCAATAGAATTTTTTTACTTAATGTTCTTTCATCCTTAATTTTCTCCATTAAAACACTAAGAGCCGTTTCTCCCATAAAGTCTGTAAACACCTTCACTGTTGTTAGTGATGGTGATAAAAATTGTGCAGTAGCAATATCATCAAAACCTATGATACTTATATCTTCTGGTATCCTATATCCTTTTTCTTGAATTGCCTTATATGCACCTATAGCCATTGGATCACTAGCTATAAAAAAAGCAGTTGGAAATTTTTCAAGTTTTAAAGCTTCTTGCATCAATCTGTATCCATCCTCAGGTGTAAAGCTACCTTTAAATATAATACTCTCATCTAAATTGTTATTATTAGTCATAAAATCTCTATAGGTTACTTCTCTGTAATTAATTAATTCATTATGATCCTTATTGCTATGAGGTATTACCTTAGCACCTATATATCCAATATTTCGGTGTCCTAGATTATATAGATATTCTAATGCTTTAGTTACTCCATACTTTAAATCTACTACTACTGAATCAAATTCCCATTCATCAGGTGATGAATCTATAAATACTATATTTTTTGTTATCTTGCTTAGCTTTTCTATTTCATCTCCTTGGAAAATACCTATGGCAATTAATCCATCAAGATCACAGTACTTTGCTGAATTATCAATAATTTTATCTAAATATAGTGTTTTATAATCAATATTATCTTTAGAGCAAAGCTTTTCTATAGTCATTCTAATGGAAATAAAATATGGATCATTTAACTCCTTTTCTTCATCAAAGGAACACACTATTCCAATAGTATAATTTTTAATCTTACTCTTTCTTTCCTTAATAGTGATATAATTCATTTCTTCAGCTATAGATAATACTCTTTTTCTAGTATCTTCAGAAACATTTAATGATTTATCTAAATTTAAAATTCTAGAAACTGTTGAAATTGAAACATTTGCTTCACTAGCAATATCTTTTATAGTTGCCAATACAGTTGCCTCCTTTCTATTAAATCCTAAATACAATTAAGATGAGACAATATAATGCTATTGCCTCATCTAACTTATTTTTTATCTCGTCTTATTATTTTATTTCTTTTTGAAGTTCTTTTATAAATTTATCAAGTGCCTCTTTACCAGAAGCATCAAATTTAAAAATGCCACAATGTTCTAAAACTTTTTCGAAAACCTTACCTACTTCATCTTCAATTATTTTATCAATATTGCTAATATTTATATTATTATAATTACTTTTAATTTCATTATACCAAGTGTAATGGCTTTCCAATTCTTCATATTCATATAAATTTTCTTTATTATCTAATAAAGAAGACTTTATAACTTCAAGCTCATCCTTTAATCTAGAAGGTAATACAGCTAGTCCAAGAACCTCGATTAACCCTATATTTTCTTTTTTAATATTATGAAGTTCCTTATGCGGGTGGAAAATACCATCCGGATGTTCAATGGAAGTTCTATTATTTCTTAATACTAAATCTAAAACATATAACTCTTCTTCTCTTCTTGCAATTGGAGTTATGGTATTGTGAGGTGTATCATCACTATAAGCCTTTAGATCAATACTTTCATCACTGTAGTTCTTCCAATACTCTAAGATTTTAAAAGCAACCTTAGATAATTCATTTCTATTTTTACTTTTTAGTCTTACACAAGACAAAGGCCATTCTACTATTGATAAATCTATATCATCATAATTCATAAGCTTAAAATTAACAACATCCTTAGCTTTATCCATTGGGAATGTATAATTTCCACCTTGATAATGATCATGAGTTAGAATTGATCCACCTACTATAGGTAAATCTGCATTTGAACCTATAAAATAATGAGGTAAAAAAGCAACAAATTCTAATAGCCTGTCAAAAGTTTTTTCAGTAAGTTTCATTGGTACATGTTCTCCAGCAAATACAATACAATGCTCATTATAATAAGCATATGGTGAATACTGCATATACCATTGTTCATTAGTTAAATTCATTGGTATTATTCTAAGATTTTGCCTAGCTGGATGATTAACTCTTCCTCTATACCCTTGATTTTCTTTGCAAAGTAAACATTTTGGATACTTTGCAGGAGGTAAGCTTTTAGCCATAGCAATTGCTTTTGGATCTTTCTCTGGCTTTGATAAATTAATAGTAATATCTAAATCTCCGTATTTACTTTTATATTTCCACACTAAATTTTGTGCTATTCTACTAGTTCTTACATAATCACATGCAGTTGATATTTTATGAAAATAATCTGTAGCAGACTTCTTAGAATCTACATATTTTTTATTAAATTCCCTTATAACCTCAGAAGGTCTAGGCATTAACGCATCCATAATTTTTGTATCTAATAAATCCCTAAATATTGGAGTGTTAGATTCTAATATTCCAACTTCAAAAGCATAGTCAAGAATATTATTTAAAATTTCTGTAGGGGAATTTAATACTTCTTCTTCTAAAAGAACATCATCATATTCATCTAAATTTAGTATATCTAGTATTTTATTTCTAACATATATCTCATCTTCTTTATTAAAAAGATCATTTTTTAATCCAAAATTAATTAATCTTTTAATTTCCCTATAAATTCTCATAATTACACCTACTTATTAAAACCCTTTGGGTTATTTTTATGCCAATTCCAAGCAGAAGCTATAATATCTTCAACATTAGTAAATTCAGGTTCCCAATTTAATATTTCTCTAGCCTTTTTAGCAGAAGCTATTAATCTAGCTGGATCTCCTGCTCTTCTTTCACAAATCTTAGCTGGTATTTCATGACCAGTAACTTTTCTTGCAGCTACTATCATTTCTTTAACTGAGAAGCCGCTACCATTACCTAAGTTAAATATATTGCTCGTATCATCTTTTCTTAAATATTCTATAGCTTTAATATGAGCATTAGCTAAATCTACAACATGAATGTAATCTCTTATGCATGTACCGTCTTCAGTGTCGTAATCTTCACCAAATATTGATATAAATTCTCTTTTTCCTAGTGGAACTTGAAGTATTAAAGGAATTAAATGAGTTTCTGGACTGTGATCTTCCCCTATAGTTCCACTAACATGTGCTCCTGCTACATTAAAGTATCTAAGAGAAACATATTTCATATTATGAGCTATATCTGCCCACTTCATCATTTTTTCCATTGCAAGTTTAGTTTCGCCATAAGCATTTGTTGGTTCTGTTTTATCTGTCTCTACTATTGGCATCTTTGTCGCTTCACCATAAGTTGCTGCTGTTGAAGAGAATACTATTCTCTTAACATCATTATCTATCATAACTTTTAATAACACTTCTGTTCCATGAACATTATTATTATAATACTTTAACGGATTTGTCATACTTTCTCCTACAAGGGAGTTAGCTGCAAAATGAATAACTTCAGTGATATTATTTTCCTTAAACACCTTATCTAATTCTTCTTCATTTCTAATATCAACCTTATAAAACTTTGCTTTAGGATGAACAGCCTCAATATGTCCTGTTTCAAGGTTGTCTACAACCACAACATCTTCACCCTTATTAATTAATTGATAAACCGCATGACTACCTATATAGCCAGCTCCACCGCATACTAATACCATTTATTAATACCTCCAAATTCCTATAGTAATTTTATTAAACTAAATTGAAATATATTTATAGTTTACATAATTAATATTTACTTATATTTTAACCTTATTTATTAATTACATCAAATTAAGGTTTTTATAAGTACTTAGAAACAAATTTCTAAGATTTGTTAATATTATATTACTACAAATTGATAAAGTTTACAATTAGTTTTAGTTAATTTTACTAATTATTTTACTATAATTTTACTATAGGTTTATTAAAATAAAGAAGCTATAAATAATATATAGCTTCTTCATAAATTTAATTAAGAGTTACTTGCTTGTTCAAATTGGCTATTATAAAGATTAGCATAGAATCCATCTTTATTTAAT
>NZ_JAWGSV010000157.1:0-7414 GCF_032552055.1 Clostridium sp.
ACTTAATCTTGGAAAAGAAGAAGCTATGAATAATTCATTAAAAACTGCAATAGAAGGAGAGGTTTCTCAAGTTAGGGAGAAATTAGAAAATAAAGATATTATTAAGGTTTATTATCCTATTAAAGACACAAGTGGAAATGTATCTGCAGTATTAGAAATATATAGTGATGTTACTAATATAATAAATATAAGAAATGTAGTAATGGTTCAATTATTAATTTTAGCTGTATCTTTAATACTAGTATATATATTAATATCATATTTATTATCTAAAAGTATTAATAAAGGTGTTAAAGGTATAATTGATGGATTAGTAACTATTTCAAAGGGTGACTTAACAAAAGAAGTTAATATTAAAAATAAAGACGAGTTAGGGTTAATAGCAAAATACATAAATGAACTTCAAAAAAATATTTCAGAAATGATATGTAAAATATTAAATTTATCTAATAAGGAATTTGAAGAGATAGATCAATTATCTAAATCAAGTGGCGACATGGCAATATCCTCTGAGGAGGTTACTGCAACAATACAAGAAATTGATAGTAATATTATAATTCAAAACGAAGATTCTAAGAAAATAAACAGTTTTTTAGGGAATTTTGGTAAGTTAATACAAGATGTTAAAAATTCAATTAATAATATTAATAGTAATCTTTCAGTAATTAAAAATCAGCTTAGTTTAAATAATAAGGACTTAATTACTTTAAATAATTCAAAAAATGATATTGAAGATTCTTCAAAAACTATGAATGAAAAAATTAATGAGTTATATAATTCCATTGAAAAAATAAAAGAAATTACTAACTTTATTGATTCCATGGCAGATCAAACAAATCTTTTAGCATTAAATGCTGCAATAGAAGCAGCTAGAGTAGGGGAAGAAGGTAAAGGATTTGCTGTAGTTGCAAATGAAATTAGAAAACTTGCTGAAGATGTTAAAAAGTCTTCGTATAGTATTGATGGTGTATTAAGTAATATTTCTACTGAAGGTCAAGAGGTAATAAATATAACAGAAGTGCTAAATATAAAACTATCCAAGCAGTTTTCAGTTATAGATGACTCAGTTATATCCTTTAACGGAATAGTAGAAGAGATATTAGATTTAACACAAAAAATATCTAATGTTAATGGAAAGATGGACAAGGTTCTTGAAGAAAGAAATTACATATTTACATCTGTTTCTAAATCAAGTGAATTATTGGAAGGTATTTCAAAATCATCCGAAGAAATAAAGAATTTATCACTTGGTTTAAGTATAATGGCACAAGGAATTGCAGAAATTGCAGAAACATTAAATAACAATACTTATAATAAAAATGCTGTATTAAGTGTATTTAAAACTAAATAGTTATGGTTTTAGGGATAAATAAGAATGATATAAAGTACTTTTATGCTTTTTATACAAAATTGATTTTTGACAAATAACCATATAAATAGATTTTATATAACAGATTAGTTAATTGATAATTTTAGCAATTAAGTATAAAATATCACTAAGAATAGTACGTTTAAGGAGTGATATTATGAAAGCGGAAAACAAAATTCTTAAATTTTCTGCCTTTGGTGGATTGTTCTTCGCAGTTTTAGGTATTGCCTGGGGATGAGCTATAAACTCCAAAATGATAAGTTTTGATGGTTTTTACTCATTTATTAGTTTAGGGCTTGCCATTTTTGCAATTGTCATTACTAATTTTATTAATAAGAAGGACTTTAAAAACTATCCATTTGGAAAATCAACATTAGAACCTATATTAGTTATTATTAAATCTTTAGTTTTACTTATAATGTGTTCAATAACGATGTTTTCAGCAATAAGACAAGTATTTAACGGTGGTAATAGTGTAGATGAAGGTTTTGCACTTTGGTATTCTGTCATATCATCAGTTGGATGTACTTGGATTTATTTATATATGAAAAAATCATCTAAAAGCCTTAATTCTGAGATAGTTAAAGTAGAAAGTAATCAATGGCTTATGGATGCTATGATTAGTGTTGGTGTTTTAGTTGGTTTTATATTTAGTATACTATTAAAAAAAATAGGGCTGTATGAAATTTCAAAATACGTTGACCCTGGTATGGTTATTCTTACATCTAGTACTTTTTTAAGGATGCCAATTAGATCAATTATTGAAGCCTTTAAAGAACTTATTAACACAAGTGCAGATGAAGAGATAAATTATGATATTAATAATTTAGTTAAGACTATACAAGATGAATATAATATTGATGATTCTGTTGCTAGAGTAGCTAAAATTGGAAGAGAACTTAGAATTGAGATAGATTTTATAGTATCAAATGAATCTAAAATTAAATCCATAGAAGATATGGACAAGGTTAGAGAGTATATTGACAATAACACAAATCATTTTGATTTAAAAAAGTGGTTAAATATTTCTTTTACTAAAAATAAAAAATGGGCTGTGTAAAAACAGGTTAATAATTGTACTTTATTTGATAAGCTTTAGTTTATCCTATAAGGTACTTTTATTTTTTTACGAAAAGAATAATATAGGAATAAATATTATAAATTCTGGAGGGGTAATAGTGGCATTAAAGTACTCGAGTGACAACATAAAAGAAATAATAGGTGATGTGATTGAAGAAATAAATGATGGAAAAAGTAAAATATTTAATATTTCAGATAAAATGAGAGATGATTTAGAAGTAAGTAAACAAGAACTAAAAATTATAAAGTCTAAGTTAAGTGAAGTTATTGATGAAGTGGATGACTTAGAAAAAGTAGATAAGGCTATGAGAATAAAATTAGTTGAAGAATCAAAAAGAACAACTAATGCCGATCAAGCTCATTTTAAACTAGTATATGAAGAAGCATTAGAAACACGAGTTAAGTTTATCACTAAACAAAATGAGGAGAAGGAGCTTATTTTAAAAAGAGATGCACTTGAAAGGACATTAAGGGATTATATAAAAAGTATTGAAGAGGCAGAAAGCGCAGTTAATCAAATTAATATTGCTCTTGGATACTTACAAGGTAATTTTCTTGAAGTTTTAAAAGATGAAGATGAAAATTCGAAAATGATAAACGAAATAAAAATATTAGAAGCTCAAGAAGTGGAAAGAAAAAGAATTGCTAGAGAGATACATGATGGACCAGCTCAATATTTAGCAAATGCAATGATGAGAATTGATTTTTGTAAGGTTGTAGTACAAAAGGATTTAGATAAAGGATTAAAAGAACTTGACGACTTAAAGATGAACGTAAAAATGGCGTTAAAAGAAGTAAGAGGGATAATATATGATTTAAGGCCATTATCACTAGAAGAAAGAGGGTTTAATGATGCCATAAATGAGCTTATTAATAGGATAACTCAAGAAAATAATATAGAAATACATTCTTTTATAGAAGAGTATCCAAGAGAAATAGATAAGGCAATTCAAATATCAGCATATAGAATAGTTCAAGAAATTTTAAATAATATGAAAAAACACTCAAATGCAAAAATGGTAGATTTAAAAGTAAATTATATTGATAATTATATTTGTATATTTGTAAAGGATGATGGTGTTGGATTTGATGTAAGGAAAACACTTGCTAGAACTAAAGAGAAAGGCAATTGTTATGGACTTTTAGGAATATATGAAAGGGTTAAATCTCTTGGGGGAAGGGTTGATATAAAGTCCTTTGATGGAGATGGTGTAACTTTTAAGATTAAATTACCAATATGTAGGAAGGTATGTATAAATGAAAAATATAATTAAGGTAATAGTAGTAGATGATCATTCTTTAATACGAGAGGGATTAAATAGAATTATCAGTTTCGAAGAAGATTTGATGATAACTGGTGAATTTTCAAATGGAGAGGAACTTTTAACGAATATAGATATTAATGAATGTAATGTAGTGCTTTTAGATATAAATATGCCTATTAAAAGTGGAATAGAAACTCTAAAGGATATAAAAGCATTATCTAATGAGCTGAAAGTAGTTATGCTAACTGTTGAAAATGATAGAAAAACAATTATGCAGGCTATAGAACTTGGAGCAGATGCATATATATTAAAAGAATCTGCAGGGGCAGAAGTTGTAAATGCTATAAGAAATGTTTATGAAGGAGAAAAATACATAGATAAGTCTTTGATAAAAGTTATGTTTTCAGATTTCAAAAAAGCTGTAAATATAAAAAATGCTGAAAAAGAAAATCTAGAATTTTTAACCAATAGGGAGCTAAATATATTATTTGAAATTTCTAGAGGCTTAAAAAATAAGGAAATTGCAGAGAAGTTATTTTTATCAGAAAAGACTATTAAAAATTATATAACTAGTATTTTTAAAAAAATTGAGGTTGAGGATAGGGTGCAAGCGACGATTTTCGCTATTAGGAATAATATTGAGGAATACTATAAGGAAAGATTTAAATAAATTGAAATTATAGTTAGTAATTTAGTAATATTTACATTAAAGATACTATTAACATAGGATAAAACTATTGTGATAGTATCTATATTTTTATATAAGTATTATATTTTTGTTAATCTATTCAATTGAATATTAATGTAATTAATTCAAATCTATGTTAAAATATAGATGTAGAAGTTTACATTAGAATCGGGGGTAGAATATGAGTAAAATTAGTGAGGTTTTAGATGCATTAAAAAAATTAGATACTAAGAGTAGCAATGGTGTGACAGCAAGTGATGTAAGTGCTTTTATGAACTTAGATAGAGCTAATGTAAGCAGATATTTAAACAAGCTTTATAAGGAAGGGGCTGTTAGTAAGAGTGAAGGACATCCAGTTAAGTATAGCTGCGTAATTAAAGTTGTAGGTAAAGGGAAGAGTAGAAGTACTAAAGTAGACTTAAAGATGAATACCTTAGATACACTAGTTGGAGCAAAACAAAGTTTGGAGATGGCAATTCAACAAGCGAAGGCAGCAATTTTATATCCACCAAGAGGACTTCACACTTTAATTCTTGGAGAAACAGGTGTAGGTAAATCTATGTTTGCAGAAGCTATGTATAATTTTGCAAAAGAATCTGAAGTAATAGAGGAAAATGGACCATTTATAAGGTTTAACTGTGCTGATTATGCAGATAATCCTCAATTGGTAATGGCTCAAATATTCGGAGTCAAAAAGGGTGCATACACTGGTGCAGATTCAGATAAAGATGGGCTTTTAAAGAAAGCTAATGGAGGAATACTATTTTTAGATGAAATCCATAGATTATCCCCACAAGGTCAAGAAATGTTATTTACTTATATAGATAAAGGATTTTTTAGGGTTCTAGGAGATACTGAAAATTTAGTACATGTTGAGGCTCAAATAATTTGTGCTACAACAGAAGATCCACAATCTTTTCTGTTAAAGACTTTTACTAGAAGAATTCCTATGGCAATTACTTTACCATCCTTAAAAGAAAAGACTATAAAGGAAAGGTATTACTTGCTTAGAGAGTTTATAGAAAATGAATCTCATAGGGTATCAAAAAGTATATACTTCAACAAAAGTGCTTTAATATCTTTTTTACTATATGATTGTCCCAACAATATAGGACAGTTAAAGAGCGATATACAATTATCTTGTGCTAGGGCATTTTTAAAGTTTAAAGCTAAAAGCAAGGATTATATCCTTGTAGAACAAGAAGATTTGCATCAAAGAGTAAAATTAGGACTAATGAAGCTCCAAGATTATAGAGATGAAATAGATGAAATCTTAAGTAATATGGGGGATGTTCTAAAGTTTTGTTATGATGACAAGATAAACATTATAGAAGATGAGACCAAGCTTGAAGAAATAAAAGAAGGTGCAATGTTCTACGATAGAATAGAAAAGAAAATTGAAGAACTAAAAAAAGAAGGTATTGAAGAAAAAGAAATAGATGAAATTTTAAATATAGATATAGAGAAGTATTTCAGAAAATATATTAGGGATCTTCCAGATAAGTTCAAAAAGGAAGAGTTATCAAAGGCAGTAGATGGTAAAATAATAGACTTAGTTGAGGAGATACTAGTATATGCTTCGAAGAAACTTAATAGGGAATTTGATATTAGAGTTTATTATGGACTTGCTCTTCATATTCAAGGAAGTCTAGAAAGAATAAGAAAAGGGATTAAGATATTTCATCCTAGACTTAATTTTATTAGAGGTGAATATGCCAAAGAGTTTATAGTTTCTATGGAAATTGCAACTATAATAGATAAAAAATTAGGGATAGAAATACCTTTAGATGAAATAGGCTATATAACTATGTTCTTAGCTACAAATCCTTATGAAAAAGATAGGGAAAATGATGATAGAGTAGCTGTTTTAGTTATTATGCATGGTCATAGTACAGCATCTTCTATGGTTGAAGTTGCTAACTCACTTATTGGTGAAGATTATGTAAAAGCATTAGATATGCCTTTAAGTATGAAGGCCGAGGACATGTATAGAATAGTAAAAGAAAAGGTTAAAGAGATAAATAATAATAAAGGTGTATTTATATTAGTAGATATGGGTTCATTAACTAATTTTGCTGATATGATTAAAGAAGAACTAGATATTAAAGTTAAAACCCTAGATATGGTTACAACGCTTTTAGTAATTGAAGCAGGTAGAAAAGCTATTAATGGAAGAAGCTTAAATGAAATATATGAAGCTTGTTTTGAAATAAAAAGATATGGTATTCAAGGATTAACATCTAAAATAGATAGGAAAGAGAATATAATAGTGACATCTTGTTTTACAGGAGATGGATCAGCTCAAAGGCTTAAAGAAATTATTGAAAATAATATGAATAGCAATTCCAATATTAAAATTTATGCTTTAAATATTATTGATAAGGATGATTTTTATAGTAATTTAGACTCCTTAAGTAAAAAGTATAATATAATAGCTATAGTAGGAGTAATGAATACTTATTATCCTAATATTCCATTTATTTCAGCTGCTGATATTTTATCAGGATATGGTATAGATTCGTTAGAAAAATTAATAATACAAGAAGACGAATATTTTAAAATAGTTGAAAGTATGGAAAAACAAATCGAAAATATTGATTCATACAAGCTAGTTTCAGATATAAGAAGGACATTAGAAAGAATTGAGGAACATCTAAGTATAAGATTAATTCATGAAGTCAAAATAGGTATTTTAATTCATATTTGTTTCTTGATAGATAAACTTTCCAAAAATGGAAAAGAAACACCGTTTGTAATGTTGAATGAATTTAGAAATGCTAATAGCAAGGAATTTATTCTAATTAAACAATGTCTAAAATTATTAGAAGAAAGATATAATATTAACATAGGCGAAGATGAGCTCGCTCATATAGTAAAGATGGTTATAAACAATAAGGTATCTGTGTAATTTTAATAATTAAAATAAAATAAAAGAATAAGTGTGTAATTAATTATTACACACTGATTTTTTTAATATATTGAACTTGAATGTAGTGATAGTGCTGTTTGGAT
>NZ_JAWGSV010000158.1:0-7370 GCF_032552055.1 Clostridium sp.
CTGTATATGGTAAAATTAATTAATAATTATCGAAAATGTTAATTTTCATTGGGGTTAGATTCAAAAAAAGTAATAAATTTTAAAGTAAGGGGGAAGGTTATGTCCATTAAAAATTTAAAAACAGGAAAAGAAATATTTGTAGTAGATACTACATTAAGAGATGGAGAGCAAACGGCAGGAGTTGTATTTGCTAATGAAGAGAAAATTGCAATTGCTAGTATGTTAAGTGACCTTGGAGTAGATCAGTTAGAAGTAGGAATTCCTACTATGGGTGGAGACGAAAAGGAAGCTATAAAGAGTATAGTTAAGAGAAACTTGAAGTCAAGTATTATGGCCTGGAATAGAGCGGTTATCAAAGATATAGAGCAATCAATAGACTGTGGAGTTGATGCAGTAGCTATTTCAATTTCTGTATCAGATATTCATATCAAGCATAAACTTAAGACTTCTAGAGAATGGGTTCTTGATAATATGGTTAAATCTGTAGAATTTGCAAAGAAAAATGGCTTATATGTATCAGTTAATGGTGAAGATGCTTCTAGAGCGGATAGAGATTTCTTAGTTGAATTTATTGAAGCAGCAAAACAAGTTGGTGCAGATAGATTTAGATATTGTGATACTGTAGGTGTTATGGAACCATTTAAGATAAATGAAGACATTAAATATATATATGAGAAAACAAAATTTGATATTGAAATGCATACTCATGATGACTTTGGTATGGCAACTGCAAATGCAATAGCAGGTATCGTTGGTGGAGCTTCTCATGTAGGAGTTACAGTTAATGGATTAGGTGAAAGAGCTGGTAATGCAGCCCTTGAAGAAGTACTAATGGCATTAATGTTTGTTTACAATTATGGCGGAAGCGTTGATACTAAGATGTTTAGAGAGGTTTCTGAATATGTATCAAGGGCTTCAGGTAGAGTATTACCTGCTTGGAAAGCTATAGTTGGAGATAATATGTTTGCTCATGAGTCAGGTATTCATGCAGATGGAGCAATTAAAAATCCTAAGAATTATGAGGCTTTTGATCCAGGTATAGTTGGACTTGAAAGACAAATAGTTATAGGAAAGCATTCAGGTAAAGCAGGTATAATAAATAAATTTAAAGAGTATGCAATTGAACTTGATGATGTTTCAGCTCAAGGTATTCTTGAAATGGTAAGATCAACTTCAGTAAGACTTAAGAGAAGTCTATTTGATAAGGAATTAGTACAAATATATAAAGAATACTCAAGATTAAAAGAAGAAAAAGTAAATTAGCAAAGGGGGCAATAAGCAAATGGGGGACAATTTAGTATATAAAATATTAAAAAGCCATTTAGTTGAAGGAACTATAGAAACTGGAAAGGAAATTGGAATAAAGATAGATAGAACTCTTACTCAAGATTCTACTGGTACTATGGCTTACCTGCAATTAGAGGCTATGGGAATAGATAAAGTTAGAACTAAAAAGTCAGTAGCTTTTATTGATCATAATATGCTTCAACAAGGTTTTGAAAATGCAGATGACCATAAGTTTATTCAAACAGTAGCATCAAAATATGGTGTATATTTTTCAAAACCAGGTAATGGAATATGTCATCAGGTATTTTTAGAAAGATTTTCTGTTCCAGGGGATACTCTTACAGGTTCTGATAGTCATACACCTACAGCGGGTGGGGTTGGTATGCTTGCTATGGGAGCAGGTGGGTTAGATGTTGCTTTAGCAATGGGTGGTGGTGCATATTATATTACTACACCAAAAGTTTGCAAGATAAATTTAAAGGGTAAGTTACAGCCTATGGTAGCTGCTAAGGATATTATTTTAGAAGTTCTCAGAAGACTAACTGTTAAGGGTGGAGTTTCAAGAGTTTTTGAATATGCTGGTGAAGGTGTTAAAAACCTATCTGTACCTCAAAGAGCAACTATAACTAATATGGGTGCTGAATTAGGTGCAACTACTTCAATATTCCCTAGTGATGAAAATACCTTAGAATATTTTAAGGCTCAAGGAAGAGAAGAAGATTGGATAGAATTTAAAGCTGATGAAGATGCAGTTTATGATGAAGAAATTACTATTAATTTAGATGAGCTTAAGCCATTAGCAGCTAAGCCACATAGTCCTGATAATGTAGAAGAAATTGAAAGTATTGGTAAGATTAAAGTAGACCAAGTTGCAATAGGTAGCTGTACTAATTCTTCATATGAAGATTTAATGAGAGTTGCAAAAATATTAAAGGGTAATAAAGTTCATAATGATGTAAGTTTAGTTATAGCTCCAGGATCAAGACAAGTTATGGAGATGATAGCTAGAAATGGTGCTTTAGGAGATATAATTAGTGCTGGTGCAAGAATATTAGAAAATTCTTGTGGACCTTGTATAGGAATGGGTCAAGCACCGGGAACTAATGGAGTATCCTTAAGAACATTTAATAGAAACTTCTATGGAAGAAGTGGAACTTTATCTGCGAAAGTTTATTTAGTAAGTCCAGAAACAGCAGCAGTTTCAGCAATTAATGGATACTTAACAGATCCAAGAGAATGTGATGTAGATATTACAGTTGATATGCCAGAAGAATTCTTAATAGATGATTCTATGATAGTTGCACCAGCTGAAGATGGATCTAAGGTTGAAGTCGTTAGAGGACCTAATATTAAACCATTCCCAGTTAATAAGGAATTAGGTGAAGATGTTGAAGGTAAGGTATTAATTAAGGTTGAAGATAATATTACTACGGACCACATTATGCCATCTAATTCAAAGCTTCTACCATATAGGTCTAATATACCTTATTTATCTGAGTACTGTTTTAATACAGTAGATGAAGAGTTCCCTAAGAGGGCTCAAGAAAATAATGGTGGAATAATTATTGCTGGTAATAATTACGGACAAGGTTCTAGTAGGGAGCACGCAGCTTTAGCACCATTATACTTAGGAGTAAGAGCAGTAATTGCTAAGTCTTTTGCTAGAATTCATAAAGCTAATCTAATAAATAATGGAATTATTCCAATGGAGTTTGAAGCAGAAGTTGATTATGATAAGGCTCAGCTGTTAGATCAACTTGAAATAGCAGATATTCAATCAGCTTTAGTTAATGGAAAAGCTACAGTTAAGAATCTAACTCAAGGAACATTCTTCAATGCGTATATCAATTTAAGTGAAAAAGAAATTGAAGTAGTTAAAGCTGGTGGAAGATTAAATTATGTTAAGATAAATGGATAATATAAAAAGAGTTGCAAAGGCAGCTCTTTTTTAAAAAAATTAAAAAACTAAGAATAACTTTATATATAAAGGTTTTTCTATATTATAAATCGGATAATTTTAAGTATAGAAGATTAATAGTATATAACAAGTATACATGGCTATGTAAAACTTTTATTGGGTTTTATATAGCTATATTTTTATTCCAATAGTTGTTATATAATTGAAATATATGGGTTAATAAGGAGGGTTTATGAGAAAAAAGAGAGTGCTTATTATTTTAATTATAACTTTTATACTATCTATTGTTGGATTATTTTATATTTCAAAACTAGAAGTTTTATTAAGTACATCTAATAAAGAGAAATTAACTGAAGATGAAGCTATTAAAGAACCTACTGAGGAGAAAAAAGATAATATAAAAACCATAGAAATAGCAGCTGTAGGTGATATTTTAATACATAAAGAAATACTAGAGACTCAATACGATGCTGAAAGTAATTCCTATGATTTTAAGAATACATTACAGTACGTTAAGGGTTATCTAAGTAATGCTGATTTAACTATAGGAAATCTAGAAGGAACATTATCTGGAGTTGAAAACTATGGTTTTTCAGGATATCCAAGCTTTAATGCTCCAGATGAATTAGCAGATGCTATAAAATGGGCAGGAATAGATGTGCTTAATAATATGAATAATCACTCTTTAGATAGAGATATTAGAGGGTATCATAGAACTAGGGAAACTTTAAATGATAAAGGGTTTGACATAATTGGAACTAGATCAAGCACTGAGGATAGTAGATATATTATTAAAGATGTTAAGGGTATAAAGATTGGAATTATATCTTATAGCTATACTATGACTGCTGAAGGTGGGGTTAGGGGGCTAAATGGAACTCCAATATCTAGTGAAATATATCCTTTAATGAATACTTTTAGAGAAGATTCTTTAGATGATGACTTAAATAATATGAAGGAACAAATAGATATGATGAAAGCTGATGGTGCAGAAATAGTAATATTTTATATGCATTGGGGAGAGGAATATGAACTAGAGCCTAATAGAACTCAAGAGAAAATGGCAAAGTTCCTAGCAAATAATAATGTAGATATAGTTTTTGCAACCCATCCACATTCATTGCAACCAATAGACATTATAAAATCAGATGATGGATTACATGAAACTTCAGTTATCTATTCTATGGGGAATTTCCTATCTAGTCAAAGAACTGAAAGAATACAAAATCCATATACAGAGGATGGAGTTATAGTTTTTGTGAACATTAGTAAAAATGAAGATACTAATGAGATTAAGGTTGAATATCCAAAGTATTTACCAACATGGGTTAATTGGTATGAAAAAGAAAGCAAGCTGTTCTATGAAGTAGTACCTGCTACAGTAAATGACGCTCCATACTTAACAGAAGAGGGAAAAAGTAGAGTTGTGGAATCCTTTGATAGAAGTAAGGGGATAATTGAATCTTATAGCGATAAAATAAAGGTGATAAATAATTAAGAATGAATAATGAAAAATTAAGAAGAAAACTCCTAAGGAGTTTTTAATAAAAGAGAGTTTTTAGACTAGGGATATTATTACCTTAGATTATTAAACTTGCAATAACTTATTTTAAATATTATAATTATCAAAAAAAAGAATATTATAGTATTCGTATATGCTTGAAAATATGGTTCAAGTGTTTCTACTAGGAAA
Organism: Clostridium sp.; assembly: GCF_032552055.1. Taxonomy (GTDB): domain Bacteria; phylum Bacillota; class Clostridia; order Clostridiales; family Clostridiaceae; genus Clostridium. Next base: position 4,899 of record NZ_JAWGSV010000158.1, read on the forward strand.
CCGTAAATATCCTAACTACGAAAAGAAATGATAATTGGAGCTTTTTAGTCTTTATTACTAAAAGTACAAGTAGGACAAGTTTTTTTGAATACTATAAACTTAAGTTTAAAGGAGAAAAAGTACATGCAATTATTAAAAGATATGATAATGAATAAAGGAAAAGTAAGAGAAGGAAATATCTTGAAGGTAGATTCTTTTTTAAATCATCAAATGGATATTAAGCTTTTCAATGAAATGGGAAAAGAGTTTAAAAGAAGATTTGAAGGGCAAAAAATAGATAAGATACTTACAATAGAAGCTTCAGGAATAGGAATAGCAGCTATAGTATCACAATACTTTGATTATGTACCAGTAGTTTTTGCTAAGAAAACAGAAAGCTTAAACTTAGATAAGGAAGTTTATGAATCAGAAGTTCATTCTTTTACTAAAAAGAAAACTTATAAGGTTAGAGTAGGAAAGCAATTCTTAAATGAAGGAGAAAATATATTAATTATAGATGACTTCTTAGCTAAAGGCTGCGCAACTAAAGGATTAATAGATATATTAAATCAATCTAAAGCAAACTTAGTTGGAGTTGGAATAGTAATAGAAAAAGGCTTCCAAGAAGGAAGAAGTGTACTAGAAGAAATGAATGCTAGAGTTGAGTCTTTAGCTATTATTGAAAAGTTTGAAGATGGAAAAGTAGTACTTAAGTAATGTTAAGAATGAAATAATGAAGAATTATTGTAGGAATTTAGCTTTTAGCTAAATTCCTTTCTTGATATATGGTTAATTGGAGTTAAATAATGTCTTAAGTTCATCTGGAACTTGGATAACTTCTTCAACTTTGTATTCATCATTAACTGAAATGGAAGTAAGTTTAATTAAAAGCATTTCTCCATTTTCAAAAGTAATAATATCATATAGATTATGATTACTTCCAGCTGTTACAATATCTTTAAATTTATTAAATTCCTCTTTAGATATTGAATTCTCTAATTTATCACTAAAGAGACTTTTAAAGTTATCATAAAATAGATTCTTTAACTAACAATATTGCATTTATAGGAGTATCAGCTTTTGGGTGTTAGTACAAAATGGTAGACACTATAAGTCGAACTAAGTAAAATATTATTTAGTAAGAAAGGAAGTGTTCGAGAATGGGTAAGGGCAAAAGATATACACAAGAATATAAAGAAATGATAGTAGGTTTATATAAGCCCGTATAAGAAATGTTATAATCCCTATAAGCATTCATTAAGCTTCTCAATGATAAAATCAAAATTTCTTTCTTCGATTATGGATTTAATAGTATTTAAATTAGGTAATAATTGTGAAAGTGCGCCAAATAATCTTCTTAAGTCTTTATCACACTCCCTTTTGATGCATATCATAAAAACTAACTGCACTTCTTGTGCTCCCCATTTAATCGGATTTTCAAGAATTGCTGTAACAACGAATGTTTCATCAGAAATTAAAGCATTTGGATGGGGTATTGCAATATAATTTCCAAAGGATGTAAATCCGTATTTTTCTCGAAGAATAACAGATTCATATAAATCAGAATCAACTTTTTTATATTTCAATGCGAGGTTACACATTTCTTTAATAACTTCTTCTATATTTATGCTTTTTAAAGACCTTATAAATAAATTCTCATCAAAAAAATCGAGTAAACTTTTATCTTCGTCACAAAATTGCAAGGCATTTTTGATTCTTACATAATCTTTTTCATCTAAGAAATAATTAATTTTAATTGCATTTAAAGGAATATTATCATTTTCAATAGTTGTAAATATAACATCATATTTTTTTAGCTTTCTTGCATCAACTTCACGTAAATTTAGTACATCCATTTCTAAAATCATTTCATTAAACCATTTTTTTAATGTTAATTTTAGCAATAATGAATCACTCTTACGACTTGAACATAAAATTAATATTCTCTTAGGTTTGGAAGAAACAGATTGCTTATACAATGATAAGTTATAATAAATAGCTAAATAACTTAACTCTGTCTCGTTAAGAACATATCCCAATTTTTTTCGAAGAAATGCACCAGATAATGTAGCCAATTCATATGCAAAGGTATAATTTTGTTTTATATCAGTTAACATTGGATTTTTTAACTGCATATTATTAGATAATCTAATATTTAATGGAATAAAGTGCAAGGCCAAAGAAATTCTTAATTCAATATCATATGATAAGTCAATATTACATTGTTCTTTAATATAAGATAGCATTTCTGAAATAATTTCTTTTGTTTCTTCAGTGATAATATCTGTTGATTCATGGTTTCTATTCCCTTTGATATAAATAGCTAAATGATAGACTTCGTCCTCTGGAAAGTCAAACCCTAATTCTTCAGAAAGGAGATTATATATTTCATTTGCTATTTCAACATCATGAGAAAACATTAATTTTTTCCTCTCACTATAATCAAATAAAATATAATTATTTTTAATAATACGTTTTACATTTATATAAATA
>NZ_JAWGSV010000159.1:0-7350 GCF_032552055.1 Clostridium sp.
CTATGGGGCTATAGATGAATTTGTTTATTGAAACATATATATAAATTATTTGATAGGAGTTTATTATGCATATAGATAGTTTAAATTATTTTTATCAAGTTGCTAACTCTAAGAGTATCTCTACTGTTGCAAAAAACTCTCACATTTCTCAATCTGCCTTAAGTCAGCAAATTGCCAAGCTAGAAAATAAGCTTAATGTGAAATTATTTAATAGGACCAATAGAGGTGTGTCATTAACACCTGAAGGTGAAATATTATTTAAATATTCCGAAACTATATTAAACGCTTACAATAAAATGCAAGAAGAATTATATCATTCTATAAATCAAAAAAAGTTTATATCTATTGAAGCTGTTGAATCAATAGGTCAAACTATTTTACCAATTGCAATTTCTAAACTAAAAAAAGTTTATGATTCTCACACAATAAATATAAATAATATCGACTGTTGCTCTCATACGAACTTGCTTAATAATGTTAGGGACATTTTCATTTGTTATCATAAACCCGATGGTAACAACGGAATAATAAGTAAACCATTGGGTAGTGATGAAATTTTCTTAGTTGCAGATAAAAACTTCCCAATTAACACCATTACTAAAAATGAAATTTTTAATTTACCACTTATCTTAGCTTCAGATAAAAAATGTTTAAAAGAATCTTTAATTAAAGAGCTTGAATGTAGTGAAGAAGACTTAGATAAAGCAAATATATTATATAAAACTAATTCTTATTTTGCTGCTTTAAATGGGGTTTTATCTGCAAAAGCAGTAGCCTTTATTCCAGCAAGCATTTATCACAACTACGCTCCTTCAACTAGAATTAAAAGAATTAACATAGAGGACTTTTCTATAGAATTGACATTATATATCTGCTACTTAGATTCTTTTTATAAAACTAATAGTAATTTTGTAAAAAGTTTAAAAAACATACTAAAGGGTTACTTAAATTAAAGTAGCCCTTTAGTATGTTCTAAGTAATAACCAGTTTGATATTTCTCTAAGTACATCTTTATATTGATTTTCAGGAAGTCTTTCAATTCCCTTAAAACACTTATTCATATATTTTTCAGCTAATTCCTTAGCCATTTCTATACCTTTATTTTCTTTAACTAATCCTATTATTTCTTTTATTTCTTCTTCAGTATAATTATCTTTTGATAGTATATTATTAAAAGCAGCTTTATTATTCCTATAAGCATATATTAATGGAATAGTATAAATTCCTTGTTTTAAGTCATTAGCTGCAGATTTTTTTATGCTTTCATCATTTCCTTCATAATCTAGTATGTCATCTATTATCTGGAACGCCATACCTAAATTATGTCCTATATTACTTAGTTCTCTAGAAACCTTTTTATCAGCATTACATTCAGCTGCACCTAAATATAAAGAAATTGAAAATAATTCAGCAGTCTTTCCAGATATCCTACTTAAATAATCTTTAACAGATAATTCCATAGAAAATCTAGCATTAAGCTGATTTACTTCTCCCATACATATTTTAGACATAGCTCTTGAATCTACCTTTATAGCTTGAAGAGAAGATTGAGTTGCAAGTATTTTAAAGCATACACAGAATAAATAATCTCCTATGTAAACTGCATAATCCTTACCATATTTAGATTGAACAGTTTCTCTTCCTCTTCTTAATTTTGAATCATCAATAACATCATCATGCACTAATGTTGCCATATGAAGTAATTCAATAACTGCTGCTGTAGGAACAGACTTAGCATTGTCATTATCACCAAATTTTGATCCTATTAGCACAAAAGCTGGTCTTAATAACTTTCCGTTTCCTTCTAATAATTCTAAAATAGAGTTTTCTATTTTTTTATCCTTACATTTAACATTCTTTCTCATAAGACTTAATACTTCATTAAGTTCTTTATTAAGTTCGGGATACTTACTCCAAATATTGTTCATTTAAATCCACCTTCTTGAAGAAGCTGTCGCATTATCATCTTAAATTAAGAATTAAAAATTAAGAATTATTGATGTAATTCTTACATAATTACTAAACTCAATTTCTTTTTTAAAACTCCTTAAGGAGTTTTTTCATTATTCACTCTTAATTTTTCATTGTGCGGCAGCACCTAAATATAACCTTTAAACATTGGAAGTCTTTTTAAATGATTTACAGCATAATTAGCTGTAATTCCAATAAAAATACCAGTTCCTATTCCTATTATAGATAATACAGGTAAGTAAAGCATAACGCCAATATTCTTTACAATTGAAGATGCAATTATTAATTGCCCTACATTATGGAATATTGCTCCAGCTGAACTCACTCCTATTATACTCACCTTATCTTTAAATAACTCCTTTACTATTACCATAGCCATAAAGCTTAGTATTCCACCTGCTGCACTATACATAAATGAAGATAAATTCCCTCCAAACATAGTGGATAATAGTAATCTCAGGAATAGTACTAAAAAGGCATCTCTCTTACTGTCTAATGTATATAATGCAATAACTATTATTAAGTTAGCTAAACCCAATTTAGCTCCTGGAGTTATAAAAGGTACAGGAATCATTCTTTCAAAAATATGTAGTACTAAGGCTTGAGCTACCAACAATCCGATATATACCATTTTACTAGTTTTCTTCATAGCTTCTCCTTAATGTGATAATATAATATCATCGTCTGCCTTACCTTTTATTTCAATCATTACCTTATTAGGAAGACAAACTAAGCTTTGCCCAGGCTTCTCAATGTATTCTGGATTCATACATACCTTATCAGGACAATCAGCTTCTATTATACCTATCTTATTATCTTTAACTTTTACTATATTAATACCATTTTTACTTTTCACTTCTATTATCTCCTCTCCCTTATGTACAGATAGAGGAATATTCTTATATAACTTTCCTGAAACAGTTATTTCTGCATATGTTGTACTGAAATTCTTACCTACAGATGCTCCAAGTATTATTTCAGGTAAAAATGATAATATCATAAGTACTGCAATTATAACAAAGTCTAACCTTTTAAACATATTATTCATCTCCATAGAATTAGGCTATTATTTTGCATTATAACCTTACAATTTTATAAGGTAGAGTAATTACCCTACCTTATAAAGTTTATTATATATATGTTTTAATTAATTATCTACCTCAATATCATTTTATTAACTTAAATATCAAAATTAAAAGCATATATACTATTTAATTTATTATAGTTGATTTATTTCATCAATTATTGTGCTTTTTTGTACATTGGTACTTTCTTACCATGCCAGAAATTATCTGCTAGCCTTGTTATCCATGGCATTATATAGTAATCTAAACCAAATGTTCTACCTGCTCCACCCATTAAAGCAATAGATCCGAAGAAGTACCATAGTATATCCCATCCAGCCATAGCACATAAGATAAAGTTAACTACCATACCTGCTGATACTGCACTGAATATAAATGTAAATAATCCAGCAATTAAGCAAAGACCCATACCTATTTCCATTAAAACAACTATTCTTTGGAACCATACTGCTACTTCAGGATTTGGCATCATAAATTGCATTATTGCAGCATACCAACCTGGAACTTCACTTATAATAGGCTTAGCCCATTCTGTTGCAGTTTCTGCACCTGCCGCTGCTGAAGCACCAGATGTTGCATCTTGTAACCAAGTGAAAGGCATCTTAACATTACCAGCTTTAATCCAGCTATCTGAACCAATAGTAATAGCATCAAAGAATCCTTTTATGCTACCTGCATCCCACATCTTTTCCCAAATGCTTTCGCCAATTAACTTCTTAATACCTTCAATTAACCATAGAGAACCTATAAATACTCTTAAAGGTACAAGCCATAATCTATTAGCTTTTGATGATAAATGACCTCTCATTACAGATCTTCTATCTTCCATAGTAAAGAATTCATGTTGTAAGTAACTATAAATTGCGTGAACATCATTTACTTCAAATAAGTAGTGAATATTAACTAAATGTTTCATTATCATAGCAAAGAATCCTGATAATTTAAGACCCATTAAGTTAGCAACACAGTATCTTCCACCGATAGAAACCATAAATCCATGGTATTTACCAGCAAATTTTTGCATTTCTTTCTTTTCAATTGATGCAACTATATTCTTAACAACTGTATCAGCTGTTTGAACTGCTGCTTCAACTATTTGTGGGGTACCCTTACCTTCTTCTTCTTCAAAGTAAGCAATATCTCCTACTACAAATACATCTTCCTTACCTACAGCTTGCATATATTCATTAGCTTGTAATCTTCCAGCTCTAGCTGTATCTAATCCATATTCTTTAGCTTCTTGGTTTGCTTGAATTCCACAAGTCCATATTAATGTTCTAGTGTTAATAATTTGTCCGTCTTTTAACTTTATGTTATTTTCATTCACTTCAACTATAGGTGAATTCTTTAATATTTCCATTCCATGTTTAACCATGTACTTTTCAGCTTTATCAGCTTGTTTTCTATCTAACATATTTAAGATAGTTCCCATAGCTTCAACAACTTTTAATGTAACTTCATTTTCATCAACGTTGTATTCTCTAGCTAATCTAGTCTTCCATTCTAATAATTCACCAGCCATTTCTATACCAGTAAATCCAGAACCTGCAACTATGAATGTCAACATTTCTTTTCTCTTAGCTTCATTTCTTTCTAAGCTAGCTTTTTCAAACATTTCTTCAATGTGATGTCTAATTTTTAGAGCATCTTCAAATGACCAAAGAGTGAATCCATTTTCTTTTACTCCTGGTACTCCAAAGAAAGCTGGTTCACTACCAGTACCTACTACTAAATAATCGTAAGCATATTCTCCATAAGTAGTTTTTATAACTTTCTTGTCTGTATCTACATTTTCTATATAGTCTGTTACAACTTTAACTTTTGTTTTACCAAAAATCTTACATAATTCTACTTGAACAGATTCTGGATGAACTCTTCCTCCAGCTACCTCATGTAATTCAGTCATTAATGTATGATACGGATTCTTATCGATTAATGTAATTTCCACATCATTGTTTTTCTTATATTTTTTGGCTAGTTTCTTAGCAGTACGAACACCGCCGTATCCAGCTCCAAGAACAACTATCTTATTTTGTGCCATGTTGAAACCTTCCCTTCATATTTAAATAATTCTAAAACAGCATAATTAATTCTATACACTATTTCATAATATGTCTATATCACTTTGAATATTTTTTGTATATTTTTTAACAATGATTTATCTATATATTTTGTTATCGTAATATACTGAAAGCCTCATATTTGCTTGTCTCATGACTATTGTCTTTTTTTTAACACCATTAGAAATTCTTATGTAGTATAAGTAACTCGAATATCTAACCCCTTTTATTTTGTGTATAATGGTCTAGTAATTGAAAACAAATTCAAAAAATAAATTTAAGTTTGAGAGGGGATTTTGTAATGAAATCAAGAAGAGTTTTAAGCTTATTAGCAGTTGCTGCATTAGCTACTACAGTATTTGTAGGATGCGGAAATAAAGAAGAAGCTGGATTAAAAGACGGTACTTATGAAAAGAAATCTGCAGCTGACGAAAGAGGATATGTTGCTTCTATCGCAATCGAAGTTAAAGATGGAAAGATCGCTACAGTTAAGTATGACGAAGCTAACGATGCTGGAAGTAAATTAGCTGACGCTGAATACAACAAGAAAATGAAAGAAATCAGTGGAGCTAACCCAGAAGAAGCATTCCCAGCATTAGAAAAAGCTTTAGTTGAAAAGCAAGATGTTGCTGCTGTTGATGCTGTAACTGGTGCTACTAGCACTTCAGATTCATTTAAAAAATTAGCTGAAGAGGCATTAGCTGAAGCTAAATAATCTTTTATAATTAACTAGACTTTAGACTTTTGTCTAAAGTCTTTTGTTATTTTTTATATTTTTACTTATACTAATAGATATATGTTTCAATTAAGAATCTATATCAATATAGTTATATAAGATTAAACTCTAAAAGAACTACTTAATGGAAAAATAAAACTTGACCTAATATATTCTTTAATTATTATATCAATTATGAAGGTAATTCTATTACTTAAATATCATTCTTATAAAATATAAATTAATATAAAGTGGGCACTATTACAACTTATATAGTAATTATTAATTAGGAGGAATATCATGTCAAAAAGATTAGCTAAAATAACACTCTCTTCTTTATTGCTAATTTTATCTCTTGGACTTATAACATCATGTTCAAAGAATAAAGCTTCTCAAGAGCCGTTATCAAAGAGCGAAATATTAATGGGTACTACAGTTACTGTAACTCTTTATGATAGTAATGATTCTAAAATATTAGATAAAGTATTTAATAAAGTGAAAGACTTAGAATCAACATTAAGTATTAATGAGAACGGAACATTAATAGATGAAATAAATGAAAATGCAGGTATAAAGCCAGTTAAGGTGGATGATGATACATATACCTTAATAGAAAAAGGATTGGAATACGCTAGATTATCTCATGGCTTATTTGATATTTCAGTTGGACCTATAGTTAAACTTTGGAGTATTGGATTGCCTGAGGCTAGAGTTCCTTCTCTTGAAGAAATTCAAGGTAAATTACCTTTAGTAAATTATCAAGATGTTGAATTAAATGATTCAGATAAAACTGTATATTTAAAAAGAGAAGGTATGATGCTAGATCTTGGTGGAATAGCAAAAGGTTATACTGCCGATGTAATTTCAAGTATACTAACTGATGAAGGTGTTGAAAGTGCCATAATTAACCTTGGTGGAAATATCTTTACCCACGGTAAAAAAGTTAACGGTTCTGATTGGAAAATTGGAATCCAAGATCCTTTTTCAGAGAGAGGCGGTATAATTGGAACTTTAACTACAAGTAATAAATCTGTTGTTACTTCTGGTATATATGAAAGATATATAGAAGAAGATGGAGTTAGATATCATCATATTCTAAACCCAAGCACTGGTTATCCTTATGATAATGAAATTGCAGGAATAACTATAGTAAGTGATAAATCTATAGATGGGGATGCCTTATCTACCTCTGTATTTGCAATGGGAGTTGAAGAAGGCATGAAATTTATAAACTCTCAAAGTGGAATAGATGCTATCTTTGTTACTAAAGATAATAAAATTTATTTAACTAATGAAGTTAAAAATATATTTGAATTAACTAATAGTGATTTTACTATAGCAAACTAAAAACCATAAATAATAAAAAATATCTCCTTCCTAATAATTTAAATTTATGGAAGGAGATATTTTTTCTGTACTCTTCTATAATCTTAAATTAGTAAAATAAAAATTATATATATAAGCTATAATTAAGTTTTACATTTTTGAAGTTTTATTTAGTGTTGAAAATAATTAATAT
>NZ_JAWGSV010000160.1:0-7257 GCF_032552055.1 Clostridium sp.
TTTTTCTACATCTATATCTACTACCCTAGTTTCTAATTCCTTCATAATAATTCCTCCAAAAATTATATATTTATTTGCTTAATTACTTAATTAATATTCATAATTATATCATATCTATCTTTTTAGCTATATTAAAAAATTTACAACAGTAATTATAATTTCCTGTAATATTTAAATAATTTTTATTTACTCCTAAAATTTTTATCTTTTCATTCGAGATATAAATTATGGACATAATTTTACAATAATACTATATTTTACATAGGCAATTAAAATATATTTGTGAGCTAAAGGGGTAAGCATGAAAATGAGAACCAGATTATTAGATATTAACCAATTACAGGATGGTATGATAACTGCAAAGGAAATAATTTATAATGGTACTGTTCTAATAGGTAAAGATATCAAATTAACTAACCACTTATTAGATAAATTAAATTTAATATACTATTTAGATAAAGTTGAGGTATACATAAGTGAAGAAGAATCTAAAGAACTTATTGCCTTAGAGAAAGTAGACGAAACCTTAAAAAATATCACTGTAGACGTTAAACTACTATTTGATAATACAAATACTTTAAAATCTTCTACTACAAATGAGGTTAATAAATATACTGAAAAACTATTAGATGAACTAAAAAACAATTCTCTTTTTCTAAAGAACATAGTTTTAAATGGAAGTGGTGAAGATAGCGTTTATAGGCATTCAGTGAATGTAGCTGCTGTAAGTTATATGATAGGAAAATGGGCTGGGTTTAGTGAAAATAAGCTTCATTTCTTAGTTTATGCTTCATTGCTTCATGACTTTGGTAAAACAAAAATTAGTAAGCAAATTATAAATAAATCTGGAAAACTAACTCCAGAAGAATTTGAAGTAATGAAAACCCACCCGAGGCTTACTTACGATGAAATCAAAGAAATACCTTTTATAAGTAATTCAGTCCTTTATGGAGTTCTAATGCATCATGAAAGATGTGATGGTAGTGGATATCCTCTTGGATTAAAAGGATCCCAAATACATGATTTTGGTAAGATAATAGGAATTTCTGATACCTTTGATGCTCTTAATTCAAATAGGGTACATAAGAAAAAGAAAGGTCCTCTTGAAGCCTTAAAAGTTATTAGAGATGAAAGTTTAGAAAAACTTGATTTTAAGTATTGCAATATATTCTTAGAAGGATTAAAAAACTTCTATGTTGGCCAAAATGCATTATTAAATAACGGTGATACCTGTAAAATAATTCAAATTAATACTAATAATATCGATTCACCTTTAGTATTAACTAATAATGAGTTTGTTGACTTAAGTAAATCATCTAACCTGAATATTGTAGAACTTATTTAGAAACTGACAATGAATAATTTATAATTAATAAAGTAATTTCTTTCACTTTGTTAAATCTAGTCTATAGAAAATCCTCTGTTTAAAAGCAGAGGATTTTTGATTTTTGTAGTTATCAAACTTCACTTCTAACTTAAATTCTTCTTTTTTTAGAAATTACTTTTATGTATCTTAACCTTTAAACTCTACATCTTAAAGGTAATTTTATTGCTACCTTACCTTATAGCTAATATACTAATATTAAAGATAAGGTGCTTATTTAAAATAATTTATGGAGAAGTGCTTACGAAGATTACTGTTCAGAATATGGATATTGAAGAAAATGATATAATTCTAAAATGCAAAAGTATAGATGACGAAATGCTTCATATACTGTCATTTATAAAATCACGTTCTCAAAAACTTTGTGTATTCAAAGAAAAAAAAGCACTAGTAATTTAATGACCTAAATATTCTATATGGTCAAGCAATTAATACTAGTGCTTTTATATTATAACTTTTCTCTACGTTTACTTGATTTAATAAATAATGATTTTAACTCGTCTTCATTTTCTTCTATTAGAGCTGATTTTATTTTGCTCATTTCATTTAAAAAATGTTCTATAACCTCAAGAAGATTGTCCTTATTTCCAAAGAATAACTCACTCCATAGATCTTCATTAATATTAGCTATTCTAGTTAAGTCTCTATAGCTATCCCCTATAAATCTTCCTGTATCTCTTCCTTCTTCATCGCTATTAATTAGAGCTACAGCAATAGCATGAGGTAATTGGCTAGTAAAGCTAATCATCTTATCATGATATTCTGGAGTTATTTCCTTTATATTTTTAAAACCTATTTTATATATTATATCTTTTAAAACTCGTAAATTCTCTTTTTTATTTCTATCAGTAATAGTAATTAAATAGTTTGCACCTTTAAATACATCCTTAGATGCATAATTTATTCCTCGCTTTTCTCTTCCAGCCATTGGATGACCAAAGATAAAATCTATACCATCAGGCAAACTACTGCATATTTCATTTACAAAAGGACCTTTTATTCCAGTTGCATCTGTCACTATTGTTCCTTCTTTAAAATAGCCTTTGTTCTCCTCAATAAAATCTTTAATTAATCTTGGGTAAATAGACAGTATAATTAAATCTGATTTACTTATAACTTCCTTATTACATTCACCAGCTAAAAATCCCTTTTTAATAATCTTTAAATCTTCAGCCTTTCTTAATGTATCTAAATTACTATCTATACCATAAACCTCATTATACCCTGCTTCCTTTAAAGCCATAGCATAACTTCCACCTATAACACCAAGTCCCACTATTAAAATATTCATAAAAGCCCCCTTAATAAAGTTAACAATTAACAGTTATCAATTATCAATTGTTGATACAATTTGTACCAAATTGCTTAGATTTAAAGTTCTATAAATCTTTTGATAGTTTTTAGAACTTTATCCTTTCTTTTTAATAATAATTATAGATAAAACTCAGCTATGCTGAGTTTTCACCTTAATTTTTCATTTTTAATTGTTACTTGTTAATTATAATATCTTTCCTTCAATTTCAGCTAATACCCTAACCTTATCCATTATTCTCTTAAAGGATTCTGGCTTAATTGATTGCTGACCATCGCTTAATGCGCATTGAGGATTATTATGAACTTCTATCATTAAACCATCTGCTCCAGCACTTATTGCAGCTTTTGCTAGTGGTTCTACAAGGTACCAGTATCCAGCAGCATGACTTGGATCTACTATTACTGGTAAGTGTGATTTTCTCTTTACTACAGGTATTGCACTTAAATCTAAAGTATTTCTTGTGTAAGTTTCAAAGGTTCTTATACCTCTTTCACAAAGAATTACATTCTCATTTCCAGCTGCCATGATGTATTCAGCTGACATTAACCATTCTTCAATTGTTGCAGATAAACCCCTCTTTAATAAAATAGGTTTATTTGTCTTACCAAGTTGTTTTAATAAATCAAAGTTCTGCATATTTCTAGCACCAACTTGAATTACATCAACATCTCTTTCAAAAACATCTATATAATCTGTAGACATTATTTCAGTAACTATTGGTAGTCCTGTTGCTTCTCTAGCCATCTTTAAAAGTTCTAATCCTTCTAATTCTAGACCTTGGAAGCTATAAGGTGATGTTCTAGGCTTAAATGCCCCACCTCTTAAGAATGTTGCTCCAGACTCTTTAACACTTTTAGCAATATCAATAATTTGCTCTTCACTTTCAACAGAACATGGTCCTGCCATAACAGCTAAATTGTTACCCCCAATTAAGCTACCTTTTATATCAATTACTGTATCCTCAGGTTTAAATAATCTATTTACCTTCTTATAAGGCTCTTCTACCTTAAGAACTTTATCTACCCCTTGGAATCTTAAAAGCTTATCTGAATCTATAGCTCTAGTTTCTCCAACTACTCCTATAATACAGTAAGTTTCTCCTTGTGATAAGTGGACTCCTAATCCCTTACCCTCTAATTCTCCTCTAACCTTCAATACTTCATTTTCACTACAATTTGGATTCATTACAATAATCATATCCTATCCCTCCATACTACAATAATTAGCATTTATCAGGTAGTATAAATGCCTTTATAATAATTTACCAATTATAAACTAAAAAAACAAGAGTGGTAATCAATTTCATAAAATCTTTTTTTATTTTTTAATATCTAAAATCAAATTTGCCATAATCTATTCTACTAATCATTATAAGTATTATAGAATATATAATTATTAATATGAAAACCACTGATCTCTGTTCCATAAATAAAAATCTATAATTTTGTAGAGTTGCATCACTTAAATCAGTTAATTATTAATTGTAAATTACTAACCGTTAACTCCTAAAGCCTATCTTCTTTAAGAAAAGTAATTCCAAAGAATTATCTCATTAATTGTTAATCGTTAACTTCCTAAGTGCGTCCATAGCCATGACATATCCATATTCTTTAAATCCTGATATTTGATCAACGCATGCTGATGCTATTACAAATTTATGTCTAAATTCTTCTCTAGAATGAATATTATATAAATGAACTTCTATAGTCTTAATATTAACAGCTTTTATAGCATCTAAAATAGCATAACTATAGTGAGTAACTGCTCCTTGGTTAATTATTATACTATCGTAATTATCATAATATGCTTTATGAATTTCATTAATTATTTCACATTCTATTTTGCTTTGAAATAATTTAATATCTAAATTTCTTTTCTTACCCTCTTCTAAAATATAATTGCAAATATCATTAAAGTCTCTAGTTCAATAGATGCCTTTTTCCCTTATTCCAACCATATTTAAATTGGGTCCATTTATTACTAATATCTTCATATTCTCTATCTCTTATTCACAAGTTTTTATAATATCTATAACTTTATCTATAGCATATTCTAAGGTATCATTATTTATAATTTTATAATTACAGTATGTACTATATAATTCATACCTTTCATTATATAAATTATAAATTCTATCCTTTCCATCTTTGAGTAATGGTCTTGAAGATACATCTACGTCCTTTAATATTTCTTCAACTGGTCTATCTATAAAAATTATAATTCCATTCTCTTTAAAACAATCTATATTGGACTTTCTTTTAATTACTCCTCCCCCACTAGAAATAATAGTTTTTTCCTTTAAGCTGCTTAATTCCCTGCAAGCTCTACTTTCATAATCTCTAAAATAATCTTCACTTATACTAAAAAGTTCTTTAACTGTGGAGTTTGATGTTTCCTCTATAAATCTATCCATATCATAAAAGTCATAACCTAACTTCTTTGAAGCTTCTAATCCAATTGTAGTTTTGCCACAGCCTGGCATACCAATTAATAAAACTATATTCTTCTCCATATTTATAAACTATCCTCTCTTAATACCCTTACTAATTACTAATTACTAATTACTAATCCTCATCTAATAATTTAGAGTCTAATTTTATTTATACTAATTTCACTCTCACTTACTATATCTAAATATTATTATTTAAAAATCTTACATTTATTTTATTATATATATCCTTTATAATTCCTTCATCTATATCTATTTCCTGCCATATTTCTTGAGCCTTAACCGCTTGCCCTATAAGCATATAAAGACCTCCAACTATTTTCTTATTTAACTCTTTTCCATAAGCTAAAAACTTAGTTTCATATGGGTTATATATTAAATCAACTATTGAAGTAAAATTATTTATTATATCTTTAGATACTGGAGATTCTGATATATTTGGGTACATCCCTACTGGCGTTGAATTAATTAATATATCACCTTTTATATACTTTAATTCCTCATAACTAATAACCTTAACATTACTTAGACTATATTCTTCATTATTAGGCTTCCTACTTACTATGTAAACTTCTTTAGCTCCATTGTCTAATAAATAATGAAGAACTGCTCTAGAGGCTCCTCCATTACCTAAGATAACTGCTACAGAATCCTTAACTTCGATATTACTTATTTTAAGCATTACCCCAAAGCCATAATAATCTGTATTAAATCCTTGAAGACTTCCATTATTTAAATAAATAGTATTAACAGCTCCTATTTTAACTGCTTCTTCTGAGATTCCATCTAATTCCTTCATTATATTTTTTTTATAAGGAATGGTAACATTACATCCCTTTACTTTTAAAAGCTTAAGTGCTTTTGCAAAATCAGAAAGATTATCTTTTTCTATTTCAAATAGTTTATAAGCCCCTTCTCTCTTAATAGAATTCAAGATTTCAAAGTGAATCTCTGGTGATAAACTGTGAGAAAGCTTTTCCCCAAGTAACCCGTAAAATTCCATAATCACGCCCCCTTTTTTACTTTATATTATAACATAATTACATAACAACAAAGGTAGCAAAAATTGATATCTATAATCAACTTTTGCTACCTTCTAATTATGGAGCAAATAATTTTCCTATTCCCCCTTTCGTAATTAAATTTTATTATCTGGCACTCCTCCTTTCCTATTTAAATTAATAATAGTACATTCCTCCTTTATAATTAAATTCCGTTGTTCTTACTATTTTTCTTAAAATAGTTTTCTTACTATTTACCTTACTGTCCTCCTTACTATCTTTCTTCAAACCTTCACACCACACTCCTTTTTATTCCTACTTTTTAGATAAATTTTATTACTTTCCTTTCTATCTAATAATTTTTTCCACTAGTTATACTAATATACTATTCATATCCCTCCTCTATCTGTTACTCTAATATCTCCCCCCTTTTTTACTTATTTCTAATAGTTTCCCCTTTATTAAAGATATTTTTATTTTAGCTTATCATCACTCCTTTTTATCTATTCTATGAAACTTTTGCTTCAAAACCCCTTTCAATATTATAATTAAACCCTTCTCTTATTAAGAAATACCCTCCTTCTTCATCAAAATTATCATCAGATTTTGTTATATAATTAGCCTTATGATCTTTTGCTGCTTTTTCTACTTCAATCATAAGTTGATGACCAACACCTAATCCCCTATACATTTCTTCTACAAATATATCATCTATATCTATTTTTCCTTTGTAATCATTTTCATTAAAGATATGGAAAATTGCATACCCTATTACATCATCATTTAATTGTGCTGCATAAGCTATACAATTTTTGTCCCCTTTAATTTCCTTAATCTTTGTGTTATTTAATTTAGAATTAAGTTTTTGTATTGCTTTGTAATCTTCTGTATGTACATTTCTAATATCAAAGCCAATCATAATTCTATCCTCCCCTTGAAAATTTTGCTACCCCCATAGCTTTTTAATTTTCAGAAAATTCTCAATATTTATATTTTTATTATATAATAGTTTTTTAAAAAAATCTACTCCTATTTGCATAAATTTTATATTTATAGTAGTCTTTGATTTTTTCTATAGTTAACGCTTATACATTATCCTACTTACTAT
>NZ_JAWGSV010000161.1:0-7256 GCF_032552055.1 Clostridium sp.
CAAGTATGGTTATGGGATTAATATTACTTGGAATTGAATATACATATCTTTTTGATGATTTGTTAGGATATTTTATAACAACTTTAGGGGTATTACTAATATTCTTTGGAATTTTCATTAATAAAAAAATACGAGACTTTCTAGTTAATATAGTTATTAATTTCTTATAGAATATATAACTCAAATATAGTTAAGCAATTATATTTTTGAGTAAATGGTGCAAAGGAAATAACACTAATAGTACTAAAGGAGGAAATATTATGAATATTGCTATATGGGGATTTATAAATGTTTCCATATTTCTTACGTTTTTTGGTTTAGGTATTTATGTTTTAATACTTTTAATTAAGGCTTTAAAAATTTATATTAACAAAAATTCTTGAATATTTCTCATAAAGATAATAAAGAAATAGTAATGGGATGTCTTATATAGACATCCCATTACTATATAATAAAACTATATAGTGTATAAATAATTTTGAAATTTAATCTTAATAATATTTATATTTACAAGTATTTATAAATTTGTAGTGCTTATGGTATAATTTATAAAAGAGTCATATTTGGGAAATAGTAAAATAGTTGAAGTAAATACTATAATTGTAGGAAGATTTAATGTTTAATTATTATAATGTTAAGATATGAATAATTGGAATTGAGGAAATAGGATATGAGTAAGATTACAAAAAGTATTATTTGTATTGTTAGTGTAAGTTCGGTGTTTTTAGTGGGATGTAGCAATGTTTTCAATGATATCAAAGAACAAAGTAATAATGAAGATAAGATAATTACATCTGTAGAAAACACAGATAATAATGAAACTGATATAGATAAAGGGCAAGATGCAATTGAATCAAAGGAAAATGATTCAACAAATGATAATGAAAAAATTACTATTAAACAAATGTATTTGGATAAATTAAATGAATTAGAAGCTGATTTAAATACATCATTAAAAGAAAAATATGATAGTGGAATAACCTTAAAAATGATTGAGGCAGCTTCTGAAGAATATGAAAAGTGGGACAAAATGTTAAATGAAGTTTACTCAAAATTGGCGGAGCAATTATCAGAAACTGAAATAAATAACTTAACTGAAGATGAACTTAATTGGATTAAGATTAGAGATGAAAAAAGTGATGCGGCTGACGATAAATTTGAGGGTGGATCAATAGCTCCATTTTTAAGAATAGATAGTTTAGCCAAGACTACTAAAGAAAGATGTTATGAGTTAGTTAATAATTATATGAAGTAATTGATATATCAATTATGAGTGAAAAGGAAAGAAAAAAGAAAGTAAGTATAACTTAGCAATATTTATGGGATTGGGTATTGCATTTGGTATAGTATTTGACAACTTAGCATTAGGATTAGCCTTTGGTGTAGCTATTGGTTTATTATTTCAGGAAAAAGAATTAAATTTAAGTGCTTTTTAACTTATAACAAAAAGTGTCATAGTGAAAGTTGTTGAAGAAATATTGAAAAAACTCATAACAATACTTATAATTTACACATAAAAGCTTATTATTAGGGGTATGTGTAATTTCCCTAGAGACAAAGCTCTAAAAAATTTAAATTCAACTATTAATAACTAACTAATATTTACTAATTTTACCCTAAAACAATCATAGAAATAGCACCTAGAAGTAACTAGGTGCTATTTTATTTTCTTACGCTGATGTATGTCATATTGTTGATTTTAATGGATTTATATGGTGTAGTTTCATTTTTATCGATACAAGATAAATAATGGAAGAGATTATTGTAGCGTAGGTATAGTTAGAAAAAGTGTTATAATTAGGGAAAAGGTTGTGATTTATTATTAATTAATTAATTCACAAGAATTTAAATAATAAGTAGAGATTTATATAAAATTGAAAGAGTGGTGGGGATTAAATGGAATTAAAAGTAATAAAATTATCAAAAGAATATTTAGAGGAGTGTATTGATTTATTTATCTATACATTTTCAAGAGAGCCTTGGAATGATAAATATGATTCAAGAGAACAAGTTAGAGGGTTATTCACTAATCATATGAGAAATAATTATTTTTTAGGATATATAGGATTAATAGATAACAAAGTTATAGCATTAAGCCTAGGTATGAGAAAACCTTGGATAAAAGGAATGGAATATTATATAAATGAATTTTGCATAGGATATGACTTTCAGGGGAGAGGAATAGGTAGCTTATTTTTAAAGAATATAGAAGAACTATTATCTAATGAAGGTGTAGATGGGATGATACTTAATACTGAAAGAGAGTTTCCTTCTTGTGACTTCTATAAAAAGAATGGATTTAAGATTTTAGGTGACTTAGTTGTTATGGGGAAATAAAAACGTAGGTATTTAGATGTTTGTCGAAAATATTGATATTGGTATTAATGATTAATTTTAGATGTAATTAGCAACATGTTATAGTTAAATATTGAGAATTGAGGAAAGAAGAGATATATATGATAAATATGTTATTTAGCGAATATAACTTTCATGAAAACTGGGCGAAAGATGTAGTAGGAAAATATATAAATTTTAGTGATAGGATTTTAATAATTCCATTTTCCTTTAGTGAAAAGATCAGTAGTGACGATAAATGGCAGAAATCTTATAGCAAGAGTAATGGGAAATATTATGAGAGTATAGTTATACCTTTCAAAAACTATGGAATAAAAGAAGAAAATATAAATTGGATAAACTATTTTAAAGATGCAAAGGAAGATGCAAAAGTTAAGATAAGAAATAGTGATATTATTTTGCTTACTGGTGGTTTACCAGATAAAATGATGTCACGGATAAAAGAGTTTGACTTAATTGAGGATATTGAAAGTTTTAGAGGTATTATTATTGGTAGTAGTGCAGGCGCTATGGTTCAAGTCTCAGAATATCACATTACTCCAGATGCTGATTATGATACATTTTCATATAATTCGGGATTAAATATTATAAACAACTTTGATATTGAAGTACACTATGAGGGGACAGAGTTAGAAAATAAATATATAAAAAAAGTATTGGAAGAGAAAAAAGATAAAATATATGCCATTACTAATAGTGGAGGAATTGTTGTTGATAATGGAAATATAATTTTATTAGGGAATACTATAACATTTAGTAACTAGTAATATAAAATATATATAATTAAAGATGTACATTACAAAAAAATATAGTCTTAAAGTGAAGTGGTCAGCTTAAAACTGTCCATTTTTTTATTTGTTTTTACTATGGGGATAGATAAGTTGTTTTTTAAAATTTAAGTAGTAATATACACTATGCGACAGTTTACATTCCTCTAAAAATGTTGTAACAAAAAGAAAAATAGAAAATAAGCTATTATTGTATAAGAAATCTTGGGGGAGACTAATTAATGAAAGAAATTGTTGAATGCATTGATGTTGGAACTGAGTACTGCCCATGTAAATTAGCTGAAAGCGGAGAGTGTATTATTTGCTCTCAGCTTCAGGGAGATTGTCTTTGTGATTGTTTGAATTGGAAGGGAGTCTGTATTTACCATGAATTTATTGGCAATGGATCAAAGGCTAAGGAAGGTAGAAAAACTTATAATTGCTTAGTTGTTAAAAAGGAAGTTTTAGAAGAGGATGTTGTAGTTATAAAGTTTGAGGTCCCTCATAAATTAGCAATTGACTTAGTAAAACCAGGCAGCTTTATTTTTATTAGAACTAGTGAAAATATTTATTATGATGTACCTATTTCTATATTAGAATCAGATATAAATAGTAATATTGTTTCAATAATGATTGAAATTAGAGGGATTAAAACTAAACAGTTACTTACTATAGGGGAAGGTGAAGAAATCACTATAAGAGGACCTTATTGGAATGGAGTATTTGGAATTAGTAATGTAAATAAGCAGAAAGATAAAAATGTTTTAGTACTTGCTAGAGGTATTGGCATGGCACCTATGATGCCAGTTATTAGAAAGCTTGCTTTAAATAATAATAGAATAACATTATTAATGGATAAGGAGCCTTATAAAGATATTTATATAAAAGAATATTTAGAGAACTATAATGTTGAATTAATAGAAGTATCTCTTTTAGATAAAGGAAAGTTAAGTGATGAAGCAAAGGTGATTGTTAAAAAATTAATAGATGAGAAGGATATTAATTATATCCATATTGCTGGAGCAGATATATTAACAGTTACAACAATAGATTACTTAAATGAAATAGATAAAAATAAAATTGATTTATCTTGCTGTAATAATACAAAAATGTGTTGTGGAGAAGGCATTTGTGCCCTATGTACAGAGGTGCAACAATTTAATAGAAAAGGACAGTAGATAGACTTAGTATAAATAAGCTATCTATTGTCCTTTATTTTCTTATAGATTATATTTAACTTTTGGCCTTCCTCATCCCAAACTATTTTTTCTATAATTGAAAATAGCATATCCCTTTTTTCTTCTATAGTTGCTTCTTTTATTATTTCATCAAAACTCTTTAAGATAGAAATAGTTCTTTTTAGCTGAGAAGAGGAGAGTAAATTATTATCATCTCTTATAGTGGCATTAATTAATGAAGATTTAAGGCTTTTAATTTCTTCTTTATAATCTTGTATTTGAGAAAGTATAATTTTTGAAATTTCTAAGTCATCTACTAAAGATAATTTTTGTACTAGCCTTTTAATTTTCATTTCTAATGTATCTATATTTTTAAGAAGATCTTTTTTATCATTAGAGATAGTTTCTTTAGGGCTTTTTGTTATATTAGACAATTCTTTTAGTAGTTGATCTATATTATAAACATTTATAGCCTTTAATACTAATTCTTCAGCTATATCACCTTTAATATTCTTACAATCACATCTTAGACCACTTGACTTACTTTTATTACTGCAGACATAGTAGAAGGCTCTTTTATTACTCTTATATTTATTACCATATTTAACTATCATATTAGAACCACATTTATTACACTTTAAAAGTCTAGTAAGTAAGGCTACATTAGAAATAGATGAGTTTAACTTTGGATTTAAGTTGCTTTTTATGAGTTCCTGAACCTTTAGCCATTTATCAGCATTTACTACACCTTTGTGATTTGATACAGTTGCGATTTTTTCAGATGTATCTTGAGAATATCTAAATATACCATTTCCATTGGCTTCACCAAAAACTGAAAAGCCAGTATTTTTTAGATAGCTTAGTACTTCATAAGTAGATTTTACATATACGGGATTTTGCAATATAACTCCAAGACCAGAACGCTCTAAAGATCCACCTAATTTACCAGATATATTATTTTTCATACAAAATAATGATACCTTATTTAGAGATTTTAATTCTAAGTATTTGTCATAAATTATTTCTATATATTTTAATTCTTCTTCATTTATTATAAGCTTACTAAAGGATTTTTCCTTCAGTTCTTCATCTAAGTAAGTTTCTCTTATAGCATCAAATCCAAGGGGAGGAATACCACCAAGCCAGCGACCAGTTTTAGATAACTCTATCATATTATCTCTTATTCTTTCAGCGATTGTTTCTCTTTCTAGCTGTGCAAAAACAGATGCAATATGAATCATAGCCCTACCCATAGGGGTTGAAGTATCAAATTGTTCTTTAATAGATACAAAATCAACATTATACTTTTGAAGAAGCTCTAAGGTAGAGGAGAAGTCTGCCACATTACGAGAAATTCTATCTAACCTATAACAAAGCAAAACTTCTATCTTCTTAGACTTTATATCATTAAGCAGCTTTTGAAACTGTGGTCTTTTAATGTTTTTTCCAGAAAAGCCTTCATCTTCATAAATAATAAAGTTAATTTTATCTGAATTCGTCATACGTAAATAATAGTCTTTACATAAATCAATTTGATTTTCAATACTATCTCCACTAGAAGTATAAACTGATTTTCTTGAATAAATAGCAATGTTCATAATATCCCCACTTTAAAATTAAAAATAAATATACTCTCTTTAAAGTATATGTATATCTTTAAGAGTTTTATGTAAAAATTTGTTGGTCAAGTTTTGTTTATATATAAGAGTAAAGCTATATAAGTAATAAGCATATATTTGCATTTTAAATTATGGTATAATTTGTATATGAGGTAGTGTGCTTGGCGAATCTTTAAAAGCTCGCTACTATGAAAATTATGGGAAAGTGATAATTAATTTTTATAATGATTAATATATTTAAATAAGGGTTAAATATATTGTAGTAATGCTAGTTAATATTTTTATATATAGATATGAAAAGGATTTAAATAGTGGAAAGAATTTTTGAAGTTAAAAGATAAAAATGAGACAAGAAATTTTTGTGTAATAAGGTTTTTTATTAATAAAAGTAAGGGGGAGGAATATTGAAAAAAATTGAACTTAATGAGTTAATAACAATTTTAAAAAGTGATGTTTTAACAAATAATTCCTGTATCGAAATGAATTTTAGTATTAAAGATAATATAGAATATAAGAATTGTTGGATTGGGAAAATGCCTGATGATAATAAATTTGGAAAAGAAGTATACTGGTTTGGATTAGTGGAAGATGGATCACAAGGATATGAGTATAATACATTAGATGATCTTATTACAGCTAAAGTATTTAATGGAAAAAGTTTATCTGAGATTTTTAATAAAATTATTTGGAGTACATTAGATGGTAGTAGTTTCGAAGAAAGATTAAGTTATTATATTAATGAATAATTTTATTATTAATTATTTCACTTAGATTCCATAGGTTGATTGAAATTTAATCAAATTATTACGGGATAAGTTAGAAGAAAGGTATTCTTTTCAATAAGCAAAGGACATAACATATTCTTTATAGAAATTAATCATTAGGGAGCAGAATTATGTTAAGAAGAAAAGAAAATGTATTGAAGCTTAGAAGATTTTCAATAGTATGTCTTTTATTATCAATAGTAATAAGTTTTCCAAGTGCTATTCTTAGCTATACTGGTGATAATATCATTAGTTCAATTGGAGGTATTATAGGATGTGTTTTATTATTAATATTTATCGTTATATCTTTATTAATATGGAGATGTCCATTTTGTAAAAAGAGACTTCCAATAAGGTTTGATATTAAAAATAATGTTGATGAAGTTATATGCCCATTTTGCGGAGCTAACTTATTGTATGTAACTGAAAAAGAAGATAAAACAAAATGATATTAAATTTTAGTATTTAACAGTTGAAAGAAAATAGAAGGATTTAGGTTGAAATATAATAGATTTGCTTTATGAATTTATAAATTCATAAAGATGATTATTTTCTAATTATTATGTATAATAT
>NZ_JAWGSV010000162.1:0-7221 GCF_032552055.1 Clostridium sp.
GATTACATGGATTAAGGAGAAGTAAGATTGAAGGTTAGAGCTTTAAGTCTAAATGAATTTAAAAGTAGTGGGTTTATATATTTTTCAAATATTTTAGATGGATTTGATAGGTATGAACATATTCAATTATCTCCAATTACATCTATATACGAAGAGGTAGAGAAATTATATATTAGATTTATAGAAAAGTTATTTAACATAAATAATGAAAAGGTAGTAATTGATTTCTATAAGAATAGATTAGATAAAAATTCGATTAGGTACATCGAAGATAGACTAAAAGATGAGGAAAAGTTATTATTTCATAGATTGATGAATTGTGGGTCAGATGAAGATATATTTTTTGAAATCACTGATATTTCTTTTATTCCACTATTAACAAAACTTAATTTGAAGGAATTATTTTTTGTTACATTTTACTTTGATAAAGCTGATTTTAGTTTATGGGGGAACTACAATTACAATTTTCCCTTGTTTTCTAGAAAAATAGAAAATTTAGAGAAAATAAAAAAAATAGCAAGGCAATGTAGCTTGCTATAAGATATTTTATCTTATAATAAGATTGCTTAGCTATTTTTCTTTGGAAAGACTACAATTGTAGAAAGTCTTAATTTACCGTTACTTGTTAGTCTTAAATACCATTTTAAATTATCAGAAGATGAATTGGTAAATAACTCCTGACTTAAATTAATAGATTTGTTAATAGGGAAGTATAACATTTTGTTTATTTCATTTTCTAATGAAATTACTATGCTATATTCGTAATTTGTACATAATTTATTTAAATCTTTTAAATTAATAACAAGAGAATTATTAGTGGCTTTAGATGGAGCAAATAGTAATTCTCTTGTTTTTATATTTTTAAGATAAACAGAAACATTTTTAAATGTTTTAAAATTAAAATCTTTAAAAGATAATATTAGTGACTCATCTTTTAAGCTAAAATTACTTACCTCTTTTTCATTTGAAGATAAGTAAGGTATATTTAAAGTATTTAGTTCATTGTATTTCTCCATAACCTTTCTCCTTATAATATGCTATAAATATATAGTATTAAAAAGGTTATAAAAAAATGCCAATTTTCTTAGAAAAATTTATTTTTTTAGCATTTCTATCATAATATCTAAAGTAGCTTTGGTTTTATTTAAGTTACTTATATAATCAGCAATATGATATTTATAATATTCTACTCCAGCATCAGTAATAGAATATATTTTTTTGCTTCTTTTATTTAAAAATTCATCTCCAGACCAAGTGCTAGTTACATATCCTTTTGTCTCAAGATCATATAAAGTTTCATAAACTGTACTTGAAGATACTGGAAAAGGTAATGCTGTAGATTCAAATCTACTTTTAAATTCATCTAACACTTTGTTACCAAAAATAGTATTACCTTTTGATAATTCTTTTAATATATAAAAGCTGTAAAGCATCTTAGTATTTACAACATTTCTAGGTGCTACTAAACGATTTCTTTTTTCCATAAAAATCACTCCTTTTTTTATAGTTTAGCATAAGATAAACTAAATGTACACTTAAATAATATACTCGTAAATGATTATAAATTTACAGAACAAAATGAGAGTGCATTGAATAATATATAGCATACAAAGGAATAGGAGTTGATAAACATGTCAAGAAGATGTTGCAATAATAACTGCTGTAGAAATAATTGTTGTTGTGGCTGTAATAACTGGGGCGGCGGCTGTGGCGGTGGATTCGGCGGTGGCTTTGGCTGTGGCGGTGGATTCGGTGGTGGATTCGGCGGTGGCTTTGGTTGTGGATTCCCACTTATATGGTTATTATTATTAGGCGGTTGTTGGTAGAATTATAGTAAAGGGGCTGTATTTACAGTCCCTATTAAAAATTAGAATTAATAGTTATTTATATTACTTAATAATATAATGATTTTAAAAATATTTTGTATAAAATAATTGCTTTCAATAGTATAAGAAAGGATATTATTCCTTAGATTATATTATTGAAAGCTTTATTTAACACATGAGACTTTTTTATAGAAATATTTAGTGATAAAATTAAATAGAGGTGAAGTTATGCTTTATAATAAATGCTATTGTGAAAAGTGCAAAAAAATACAAAGAATGAAGATAAATAGCTATATAGATTCTAAGGATTTAAATATAGGAAAAATAAAGTACAACAAATTATATGGAACTTGTGAAGTTTGTAATGAGGAAGTATATTCTGTTGATTTATATAAAAAAAACAATGTAGAAATAATTAAAAAAATAAAAGAGCTTGAAGAAGAAATAACTATAAAGAAGATAATCGATAATATAAAAGTAGATAAGGATGAGCTTGGTATAAAGAACACTCAAATACTTGATTATATTAAGGAAGCTATTACAAATAAAAATAAAGATAAAGAGTAAGTTATTTATAAAATTGAAATTTAATATATATTTATAAGTTGATTAATTCCTAAGGAGGAGGCAATGCTAGATTTACTTGTATATCTAGATGAATTATTAATTAAGAATTTAAATTCAGTAGTTGTTAATGGATATATAGATATAAGAACCTTTAGGAGAATTAAAGACAGAACTGTTGGAGGTAATGTAAGGGTTGGTGAGAGAAACTCTAAAGAACTAGACTTTAAAGATCAAAGGGATAAAATAGAGGGATATAAAAGTAAACATAATTCTTGTGAAGAGAGTCAGCAGGATGGCAGAGAAAGAAGTTTAGGCTTTGAAGGTAGAGATTTTGATAGGGTAGAACAAGAAATTAAAAAGATAAGTACAGTTTTTACTCTTCATAACGATTTAATAAATAGAATGTATTCTAATAATCATATGAAGAAGATTAGCTATAAATCAATTAAAAATGGTAATGTTAAGGTTGGAGACTATGTAGAAGTTACAGGATGTATTCAAGAAGTATCATTACCTGAATATATCGATACAGTCTTAAATAGTATTAATTGCTATGGAATAGACTTTTTTAATTCTATTTTAGATAAAAATAATCTTAAAAGTTTAAATTTTAATATTATTTATAATTTGCTTAGTGGAATAAAAAATAGTATAACACAAAATGGAAGCAGGGACTTAATAGTTAAAAATCAAGATGTTTCAATATTGCTTACTATAAATCAAAATAATTTTGTGAATAATGGATATAGTATGTTTGACTTTGTTCAATGTTCTTGTAAAATATATGGCAAAGTAATGATGATAAAGGAAGATAAAGATAAATGCATTAGTTTACTAAGAAAATCTTCTCAAGAAAATTATTATGAAAAAATACTTAATAGTATAGAACCATACTTAGATATATTAAGAAAGAATAATATTATCTTACCTGAAAAACCAGAATGCAATATAAAGGGGAAGATGATAATGATATTACCAATGAGTATATGCATATAAAAAATTTTATATGCATTTTTAAGTTGTTATAGAAAGTAATAAAAAATTAATGTATAATAGTTACTTAATGATTAAAAGTAAAAATGAATATTAGAATACAGGAAAGAGGCAAAAAGATGAAAATAGGTTTTGATCATAAAAAATATCTAGATGAACAATCTAAATATATTTTAGAAAGAGTTAATGATTACGATAAATTATATTTAGAATTTGGCGGAAAGCTAATGAATGATTTGCATGCTAAGAGGGTTTTACCTGGATTTGATGAAAATGCTAAAATTAAATTGCTTCAAAAGCTTAAAGAAAAAGTTGAAGTGGTAATATGCGTTTATGCAGGAGATATTGAAAGAAACAAGATCAGAGGAGACTTTGGTATTACATATGACCTTGAAGTATTAAGACTTATAGATGATTTAAGAGGATATGGTTTAGATGTAAATAGTGTAGTAATAACTAGATTTGATGGGCAGCCAGCTACTACTGTATTTATAAACAAGCTTGAAAGAAGAGGAATAAAAGTTTATAAGCATAGAGCTACACTTGGATATCCAACAGATGTAGACACTATAGTAAGTGATGAAGGATATGGTAAAAATCCATATATCGAAACAACAAAGCCAATAGTAGTAGTTACTGCTCCAGGTCCAGGAAGTGGAAAGCTTGCTACTTGTTTAAGCCAATTATATCATGAAAATAAAAGAGGAAATATTGCAGGATACTCTAAGTTTGAAACTTTCCCAGTATGGAATGTTCCACTTAAGCATCCTCTAAATATAGCTTATGAAGCAGCTACAGTAGACTTGAAAGACGTTAATATGATAGATTCTTTCCATTTTGATGCTTATAATGAAGTTGCAGTAAACTATAATAGAGATATTGAAAGCTTCCCAGTTCTTAAGAGAATAATTGAAAAAATCACTGGGAAAGAATCAGTTTATAAATCTCCAACAGATATGGGAGTTAATAGGGTAGGCTTTGGAATCATTAATGATGATGTAGTAAAAGAAGCTTCTAATCAAGAAATAATAAGAAGATATTATAAGACTATTTGTGAATTTAAAAAAGGTTATGTAGATAAAGATGTTGCAGATAGTGCTAAGCTTATTATGGAAGAGTTAAATTTAAAAGAATCTGATAGAAAAGTAGTTAATCCAGCTAGAGAATACTCAGAAAAATTAAAGAAGATTAATGGTAGGGAATCATACCCAGTAGTAGCTTTAGAATTAAATGATGGAACTATTCTTACTGGAAGAGGTTCAGAAATAATGGATGCACCAGCAGCTGTAATTTTAAATTCAATAAAACATTTAGCTAATATTTCTGATGATATACATTTAATATCTCCAGTTATTTTAGAGCCAATCCAAAACTTAAAGTTTAAAACTTTAGGTATTAAAAATACAGTTTTAAATTGTGAAGAAATACTAATAGCTTTAAGTATATGTGCTGCAACAAATCCAACTGCACAAGTAGCATTAAATAAGTTAACAGAATTAAAGGGATGTCAAGCGCATTCAACAACTATGACTTCAAATGGAGATGAACAAACCTTCAGAAGACTGGGTATTGATATAACTTGTGATCCAGAATATCAAAGTGATAATTTATACTATAACAATTAACAAATAAATAGATTTCCTTATTTAACTATAAAGATGTACCGAATTAACCATGTTTTAAATTCGGTACATCTTTTTTTATTTGAATATAATACCAAAAGTTTCTTTTGATATTTTAAATAAAAATTTTTATGTTATGGAAGATATTATATTTTAAATAGTTAATTTAATTATTCTATATTTGGGAAATACTATTAGTATATTAAAGGAGGTTTTTTAATGGATGGAGATTTTATAAAGGTAATTCCTCTTGGTGGAGTTGGAGAAATAGGAAAGAATATTACCGCCTTAGAAGTTAATGATGAAATAATAGTAATAGATTGTGGAATAGCATTTCCTGACGAAGAAATGTACGGAGTAGATTTAATTATTCCTGATATATCTTATTTGATAGATAATAAAGATAAGGTTAAAGGATTATTTATAACCCATGGTCACGAGGATCATATTGGTGCAATACCATATATTCTTAAGCAATTAAATATGAATGTTTACGGAACAAAATTAACTTTGGCTATTATTGAAAATAAATTAAGAGAGCATAAATTAGTAGAAACTAGTAATCTTATTTTAGTCAATCCAGGTGAAATGGTATCATTTAATAATTTATCTATAGAGTTTATACAAAGTACTCATAGTATTGCAGAGTCTTGTTGTTTTGCTATAAAGACTAAGCTAGGAACTATTTTTCACACTGGGGATTTTAAAATAGATTTAACTCCAATAGACGATAAAGTTATTGATATAGATAGGATTTCAACAATAGGAAAAGAGGGAGTTCTACTATTAATGGCAGATAGTACTAATGTTGAAAGATCTGGTTACACTATGTCAGAAAGGTCTATTGGTAATACTTTTAATAGAATATTTGCTACAGCTAAAGGTAGGGTTATAATTGCAACCTTTGCTTCTAATATACATAGAATGCAACAAATAGTTAATTCATCTTTAGATAGTAATAGAAAAGTAGCTTTTGCAGGAAGGAGTATGGAGAGCATTTCAAGAATGGCGATTGATCTTGAATATCTGCATATGCCTGAGGATATGTTAATAGAGATAGAGGATATAAAAAATTACAATAACGAAAATATAACTATTATAACTACAGGAAGCCAAGGGGAACCAATGGCAGCCTTAGCAAGAATAGCTTATGGGAATCATAAGAAAATTAAAATTGAAAGTGATGATTTATTTATTATTTCAGCAGCTCCTATTCCAGGTAATGATAAGTTGATTTCTAAAGTCATAAATGAACTATTTAAAAAAGGAGCAGATGTGATTTATGAAGACTTAGAAGAAGTACATGTATCAGGTCATGCTTATAGAGAAGAATTGAAACTTATGCATAGATTAATTAAGCCAAAATACTTTATGCCTGTTCATGGCGAATATAGACATTTAAAGCATCATAAAGATTTAGCAATTAGCCTTGGAATGGATTCAAAGGACACTTTTATATTAGAAAGAGGAGATGTTTTATTAATAAACGAAGATGAGGCTAAAAAAGAAGGGAAGGTTAAGACTGGTACTGTTTTAGTAGATGGACTTGGTGTTGGAGATGTAGGAACTTTGGTACTTAGAGATAGAAAACATTTAGCCCAAGATGGGTTAGTTAATATAGTAGTGACTATTGAAAGGGAAAGTTTTAGTATAATTGCAGGTCCTGATATTATTACAAGAGGTTTTGTTTATGTTAAGGAAGCTGAAGAACTTATTAGGGAATTAAAAGATATAGCTACTAATGAATTGCAAAACTGCCTTGATAATAGAATTATAGAATGGTATTTAATAAAAACTAATATTAAAAAGGCAATAGAAAGATATATATATGATAAAACTAAAAGAAGACCAACGATTATACCAATAATTATGGAAATTTAAATGCTATATTCCTCTCAATTTTAATAGTTTATATAAAGAATTATGTTTTTTTGACTATTTATTATAAAAATAATCTAGACTATTATTTGAAACATATATATAATAGATATAAAAAATAAATGGAGGGATTTTATGAAAAATGTAGCAGCATTTTTTGATATAGATGGAACAATATATAGAGAAGGTTTAATCACTGAAGTTTTTAAGAAAATAATAAAATATGAACTGGTTAGTGAAAATAAGTGGTATAACGATGTAAGGCCTTCATACCTAAAGTGGGATAAAAGACAAGGGGATTATGACACTTATCTTTTAAAAATGGTAGATATTTA
>NZ_JAWGSV010000163.1:0-7069 GCF_032552055.1 Clostridium sp.
GTTATTAATAATTCATATGTAGAATTAAATGAAGTTGTAAAAGAAAAAGATAATAGTATTATTAAAGATAAGAATAAGGTTTATGTACATCCTTTAATTCCTAATAAACAATGATGAAGTGCTTTTAAAATTGAATATATATAATAAATAGTAAGATTAATAGGTTGTTTTAGACATCTCTATTAATCTTTTTTTCTTTAAGATTCATTTAAGGTAAAAGTGATATTATTTACTCAATGAAAATCTAGGAGGATTTATTATGAGTAAAAGAATTATAGCGATTTTATCTATAGCTTCTATACTTTTATATGGAGTAGGATGTAGTAAAAATGTGAATGAAAATTCTGCAATAAGTGGAGAAACTATAGAAGTAGATACGAATATTACTTTAGGAGATACTATATCAATTGATGGAAATGGAGCTACTGTAGATGGAAGCAAGGTAGTTATAAACTCAGCTGGAACCTATGGGTTTACCGGAACTTTAAAGGATGGTCAAATAGTAGTTAATGCTGGTAAAGAGGATAATGTAAAAATTGTTTTAAATGGTGTTGATATAACTTCTACTAACAGTGCACCAATTTATAGTATGAGTTCAAAAAATACTTATTTAGTACTTCAAGAAGGAAGTGAAAATATAGTAACAGATGGAGAAAATTATGTTTATGAAGATGAAACTAATGATGAGCCCAATGCTGCTATATTTAGTAAGGATGATTTATTTATAAGTGGAACAGGAAAATTAACTGTTAATTCTAACTATAATAATGCTATAACTAGTAAAGATGATTTAAAAATATCAGAAGCAGATATTAATATTACTTCAATAGCAGATGGTCTTAGAGGAAAAGATTCAGTTACAATTTCTAGTGGTAATATTAATATTAATGCATCAGGAGATGGGATAAAATCTAATAATGCTGAAGATACAGAAAAAGGATATGTATTAATTGAAGGTGGAACTATAAATATAACTTCATTAGAAGATGGAATACAAGCTGAAACTAATGCTACTGTAACAGGAGGAGATATAACTATAAACTCTGGTGGAGGTAGTGAAAATAGTAGTAAGGAAAGTGAAACTTGGGGAATCTTTGGAAGGACAATGGATAATAAGAATACTAATAATACTACTACTGAAGAAGATACTATAAGTGCAAAAGGAATAAAAGGAAGCAATTTAGTTAAAATAGATGGTGGAAATATAAATATAGACTCTGCAGATGATTCAATACACTCAAATAGCAATGTTGAAATTAATGGAGGAATAATAAATATTTCTTCAGGAGATGATGGTGTTCATGGAGATTCTACTGTTGATATTAATTCAGGCGAAATTAATATTGCTAAGTCTTATGAAGGAATTGAGGCTGAAATAGTAAATATTAATGATGGAAGAATAAATCTTGTAGCTAGCGATGATGGAATAAATGTTGCTGGTGGTAATGATGGATCTTCAATTAATGGTAGACCAGGACAAAACAACTTTGCTTCATCTGGCAATGCAGCACTTAACATAAATGGTGGAAGAATCATTGTAGATGCTAGTGGTGATGGGCTAGATGCAAATGGATCTATTTATATGAAGGATGGAGTAGTTATAGTAAATGGACCTGAAAATGGTGGTAATGGAGCCCTAGATTACGATAGTAAGTTTGATATAACTGGTGGTTTATTGATTGCAGCAGGATCATCAGGAATGGCTCAAGCACCAAGTGAATCATCAACTCAAAATATATTTAACATAAATAAATCTTTTGATGCAAATAGTATTATTCGTATTGAGGATGAGAGTGGAAATGAAGTAATAACTTTTGTACCAAGTAAATCTATAGGTTCTCTTATTGTATCATCACCTAATATTAAAACAGGAAGTAGTTATAAAATTTATACAGGTGGAGAATCAACAGGAACTTTAGAGGATGGATTATATAATGAAGGAAATTATTCAGGAGGAACTGAAGGAGATAGTTTTACTGTTTCTAGTATAGTAACTACTGTAGGCCAAAGTGCTGGTGGTTTTGGTAATCCAGGTGGAGGAAGAGGTCAAGGTGGAATGCAGGGAATGCCTCCAGAAGGTATGGAGGGAGAAGCTCCTGAAAAACCTTAATATATAAATTTACCATTATTTATTAACTGTTAACTGCTAATTATGAAATGGAGTTGCTTAATGCAACTCCATTTACTTTAATATTGACATTGCTTTTGTAAAGGTTTATCATATAACTAAACAACATATACGTACAAGTGTAAAGGGGTGTGTTTTATGGAACAAAAATGGTGGCATAGTTCAGTAGTGTATCAAATCTATCCGAGAAGTTTTAAAGATAGTAATGGTGATGGGATAGGTGATATTCAAGGTATAATTGAAAAACTTGATTACTTAAAAGAACTTGGAATAGATGTTATTTGGTTAAGTCCTGTTTATAAATCTCCAAATGATGATAATGGTTATGATATTAGTGATTATTATGATATTATGGATGAGTTTGGAACTATGGAGGATATGGATATACTACTAAAAGAAAGTAACAAAAGAGGAATAAAGATTCTTATGGACTTAGTTGTAAATCATACTTCCGATGAACATAAGTGGTTTATAGAAGCAAAGAAGTCTAAGGATAATGAATATAGAGATTATTATATATGGAGAAAACCTGTTAACGGAAAGGAACCAAATGAATTAATATCTACTTTTAGTGGTAGTGCATGGGAATATGATGAAGAATCAGGAGAGTATTACTTACATTTATTTAGTAAGAAACAACCTGATCTTAACTGGGAAAATCCAAAGGTACGAGAAGAAGTTTGGAAAATGATGAATTTCTGGATAGATAAGGGGATTGGCGGGTTTAGAATGGATGTTATCGATTTAGTTGGTAAGGTACCAGATGAAATGATTAAAGAAAATGGGCCAATGCTTCATGATTACCTTCAAGAAATGAATAGAAATTCTTTTGGGAATCATGACTTGCTGACAGTTGGTGAAACATGGGGAGCAACTCCAGAGGTAGCTAAGCTTTATTCAAATCCTAGTAGAAATGAATTAAGTATGGTTTTCCAATTTGAACATATTAGTTTAGATAAAATTCCAGGTAAAAATAAGTGGGATTTAAAACCTCTAGATCTTAGGGATTTAAAAAGGGTATTTTCTAAATGGCAAACTGAACTTGAAGGAGAAGGATGGAATAGTTTATTCTGGAATAATCATGATCTTCCAAGAATAGTTTCAAGATGGGGAGATGATAAAGAATATAGAGTTGAAAGCGCAAAGATGCTTGCTACTCTTTTACATGGATTAAAAGGTACCCCTTATATATATCAAGGTGAAGAAATTGGTATGACAAATATTAAATTTGATACAATAGAAGAATATAATGATATTGAAATAAGAAATATGTATAAGGATAGGATAGCTAGAGGATTTAAGCATGAAGAAATAATGGAGTCGATATACGTAAAGGGAAGAGATAATGCAAGAACTCCAATGCAATGGTCAGAAGAAGAAAATGCAGGATTTACAACAGGAAAGCCATGGCTTACTATAAATGAAAATTATAAAGACATAAATGTAGAAAGAGCTTTAAAGGATAAAAACTCAATATTCTATCATTATAAAAAGCTTATAGAATTAAGAAAAGAAAATGAAGTTATAATTTATGGTGACTATACTCTTATAGATCCAGAAGACAAGAGTATATATGCTTATACTAGAGAATTAAATGGAGATAAGATATTAGTTGTATGTAACTTTTATGGAGAAAATATAGAGTTTAATTATAAAGATATAGTTAATAAAGAACCAAATATTTTATTAAGCAACTATAGCGATTCAAGCACAAATATTAAGACGTTAAAGTTAAGACCTTATGAAGCTATTATGTTTAGACTTTAATGGTCTATAGTGAAATTAATAAATAGTAAACAAAAAAGAGAAGTATATCAAAAAGTTAAAAATTATATACTTCTCTTTTTTATATTATTTTTAGAAAATATTTATGAAAACGTTTGACATACATGTACGTATATGATAAAGTAGGTGTATAAGATGTAAGTACAAGTTATTGTGAATATTATGGAGGGAGAAATAATAATGGGAAAGTTTAATAAAGATGTGAAGTTACTAATTGAATATTTAGGAGGAGTAGAAAATATTTCAGCAGTTACTCATTGTGTAACAAGAATGAGATTTGTTTTAAATGATCCAAAGCATACTGATGTAAAAAATATAGAAGGTTTACCATCTGTAAAAGGAACATTTACTCAAGCTGGACAATTCCAAGTAATTATAGGACCGCAAGTATCAACTTTCTATAATGAATTTATAGCAGAAAGTGGACTAACAGGTGAAAGCAAAGACTCGGTTAAAGAAGCATCTAAACAAAATATGAATTTACTACAAAGAGTAGTTGCTAATATTGCAGAAATATTCTCACCATTAATACCAGCTATAATTGTTGGAGGGTTACTACTAGGTTTTAGAAATATTATTGGAGATATGAAGCTTTTTGAAGAAGGAACTAAAGCTTTAGTAGAAATTTCAGTATTCTGGAATGGTGTAAATAGTTTCCTATGGTTAATATGTGAAGCTGTATTCCACTTCTTACCTGTAGGTGTAGTTTGGTCAGTAGCTAAGAAAATGGGTGCTAACCAAATGATTGGTATAGTTATTGGTATTACTCTTGTTTCACCTCAATTATTAAATGCATATGGTGTAACTGGTGCAGAAACTATTCCATATTGGGATTTTGGATTTGCAAAAGTTGAAATGATTGGATATCAAGCGCAAATTATCCCAGCTATCTTAGTAGGATTTACTTTCGTATATTTAGAAAGATTAGCAAAGAAAATTTCACCAGATGCTATTCAAATGATTATTGTACCTTTCCTATCATTAGTACCAACTGTAATATTAGCACACACAGTACTTGGACCTATTGGTTGGAAAATTGGAGATATAATTGCAACAGTAGTACAAACAGGATTTAATTCATCTTTTGGATGGTTATTCGCAGGCGTTTATGGATTTACTTACCCAATCCTAGTTATTACGGGATTACATCATACTTTATTACCAATAGATTTACAATTAATTGCTACAACTGGAGGTACTTATGTATGGCCAATAGTTGCACTTGCTAATATAGCTCAAGGATCAGCAGTTTTAGGATATATTTTCTTAAAGAGAAAGAATGCAGAAGCTAAGCAAATTGCAGTACCAGCTTGTATATCAGCTTATTTAGGTGTTACTGAACCTTCAATATTCGGTGTTAACTTAAAGTTCTTCTATCCATTCTTAGCAGCTTTAATTGGATCAGGTATAGCAGGTGTAGTTTCAATGTTATTTAATGCAACAGCTAACTCTGTAGGGGTTGGAGGATTACCAGCAATACTTTCAATGCAAGGAAATAGTATGTTACCTTACCTATTATGTATGGCAATTGCAGTAGTAGTTCCATTTGTACTAACAATAGTATTTTCAAAGACTAAATTAAATAAAATTGCAGTAGAAAAATAAAACAGTAGTAAAAGTAATAAAAAAATATGGAGTGTATAAATTAATGAAGGATTTTAAGAAAAGTGTAGTTTATCAAATATATCCTAAGTCTTTTAGTGATAGTAATAATGATGGTATTGGAGATATAAAAGGGATAATAGGGAAACTAGACTACCTTAAATCATTAGGGGTTGATTATATTTGGTTAACCCCAGTGTATATCTCCCCACAGAAAGATAATGGTTATGATGTAGCTGATTATTGTAGCATAGATCCACGTTATGGAACAATGGAGGAGTTTGAGGAATTAGTCAAAGAAGCAAAGGATAGAGATATATATCTTATGCTAGATATGGTGTTCAATCATACATCTACTGAGCATGAATGGTTTAAAAAAGCTATGAATGGTGATGAAAAATATAAGAACTATTATATTTTCAAGAAAGGCAATAATGGAGGAGCTCCAACTAATTGGATTTCTAAATTTGGTGGTAGTGCCTGGGAGTATGTAGAAAAATTTGATGAATATTATCTTCATTTATTTGATGTAACTCAAGCAGATTTAAATTGGGATAATGAAGAATTAAGAAATGAAATTTATAAGGTAGTTAACTTTTGGATAGAAAAAGGAGTAAAGGGTTTTAGATTAGATGTAATAAACCTTATCTCCAAGCCAGAAGTCTATGAAAATGATGATGAAGGTGATGGAAGAAGATTTTATACCGATGGTCCTAATATCCATAAGTATCTAAAGGAATTAAATGAAAATACCTTTGGAAAGCATGAAGATATTATAACTGTAGGAGAAATGTCTTCAACTTCAATTGATAATTGTGTTAAATATTCTAATAGAAAAGAAAAAGAATTATCTATGGTATTTAATTTCCATCATTTAAAGGTTGATTATAAAGATGGTGAGAAATGGTCATTAATGGACTTTGATTTTAAAGCATTAAAAGATTTATTCAATTCATGGCAAAGAGGGTTAATAGATGGTGATGGGTGGAATGCACTATTTTGGTGTAATCATGATCAGCCAAGAATAAACTCTAGATTTGGTAATGTTAATGAATATCTTAAAGAATCATCCAAAATGCTAGCAACAGTAGTTCATTTAATGAAAGGAACTCCTTATATTTATCAAGGAGAAGAAATAGGAATGACTAATCCTGAATTTGAAGATATTGAAGAGTATAGAGATGTTGAATCTATCAATTACTATAATATTTTAACAGAAGAAGGGAAAAATAAAGAAGAAATTCTTGAAATACTAAAGAGTAAATCTAGAGATAACTCTAGAACTCCAATGCAATGGGATGCTAGTATAAACTCTGGTTTTACTAAGGGAACACCTTGGATAAATGTATCAGAAAGATATAAGGAAATTAATGCTGAAAATAATTTAAAGGATAAAGATTCAATATTTTATCATTATAAAAAGCTAATTGAACTTAGAAAAGAAGAAGATGCAATAGCTTATGGAGATTATAGAATATTAGATAAGGATAATAAAAAGGTTTATGCTTTTGAAAGAAGCTTAAATGGTATTTCAGTAATTGTTGTAAATAACTT
>NZ_JAWGSV010000164.1:0-7014 GCF_032552055.1 Clostridium sp.
CATATAATCAGTAACCATACAACAAGCATCTTCTGCCATATTCAATACTCTTTTACTAACCCTTTTTAAATTTCTTTGAGTTTTCTTATCTAATTGTGGTAAAATCATGGCTGTAACTGCCATTCCTACTATAGCACCTGTTACCATACCTCTAAAAACTTTCATCATAATATCACCTCTTAAATTATTTATACTATATAGTCTTTGTAATTTTTATACTAATATTCACAAATCCATAAAAGTAATGTAACTAAATAAATAATGACAGAGATATTATAATAAATGTACTGTCGCACAATGTAAAATGAATATTGAAAATTTAATTTATCTTTCTTTCCTTATTATATAAATACTCTGCATAATTAAGTACATCTTTTTGCTTTTCTAATGGTAATTTTCTTAAATAAAATGCTAAATCTTTATATAAAACATCCTCATATTCATTAATAGCAATTTCCTTATCTATATCTTCTTTAATAGTGTTATTATCAATAACTTCACTATTTAAATCTTCTTCTTCCTTAACCAAACTTCCATCTAAGGTAATAATATTATCTATTCTATCCTTAGCTAGGGGTTTAAGTTTACTTTTTACTTCAGCATTAACAACTTTTATTGTATTCTCTCTTAAATATGAATAAACTATATTCTCAGATGCTATAGATAGCTCTTCCTTACATTTTTCATCTGCTACTTCATTAAATAAATCACCAGTATGACTATCTACCTTAACAAATATAACTTCAGTTCCTTTATTCATTAAACTATTCATCTTATTATGATATTTTACAGATGACTCTTCATTCCTATTCCAAAATCCAGTGGCATGATGAGCAATACCTTCATAGTCATGGAAGATTACTACTCTCTCTTCTCTCTTCTCTATAGCATACTCAAGGCCTCTAACTGCAGCTTCTAACTCACCAGCTATTTGCCTAATATTCCTATCACTATTACTTTGTGATGATCCACTTTCTACATATTCAACTATATTATCTTTAACTGCAACTAAAGCATAAGAATACTTTTCAGTACTAATATTATAGCTACCATCAACATATATATGTAGACAATCCATTGGATAATTGTCCACACCTTTTTTAAGCATTCCACTTCCTTCAAATAAAAAGCTTTTTGCTTCACTTTCGCTAGTAAAACTCTTATACTTAGCTCCTTTTACTCCTTTAATATACCTTTGGCACTCTGCCCATGTATTTACTATTTTATTTTCCACTTTTGTATTAAGTGAAAAATCATATCCTTCTTTAATTGCGTAATATTTACTTGCCATACTTTTCTCCTAATTTTAAGATTATAATGCCATTACTTCTTCTATAAAGTTATATACTTTTTCTACATTTTTCGCTCCAGTAAAGTTAATAACATAATCAATAATATTTCTAATAACAAATACTATGTCATTCTTACCTTCCCAGTTTTCTAATATAATTCTAGTAGGAACATCAGCGATAATTCTTTCTAAAGCGAAGAAAGCAACAGCTATCTCATCTACCTTCCCAATGAAGGGAATGCTATCTGGTATTATATCCGTTGGGAATCCTATATATGCAATTGCCGCAGAAATAATTATCTTAGTTTTCATAGGAACTCTTTTATCTTTTAACAATCTAAATAAAAGAGCTGCCATATCTGGAATTATAAATACATAATCACTAAAAGTTTTTACTTTCTGTGGTAATTTTTCTTCTAAATAATCTCTTCCTACACTATAGTAGTCTCTTACTTTTTCAATATCAGAAAAATCCTCTTCTGTCTCGTCTTCCTCTTCAGTTTCTTCTACAGGTTGTTCTTTTATTAAAGTACCTAAAAGAGAGATATTAATATCTGATACTTCTATATTTAAAAGTTCTTGTCTAGTATATATATCTGAAATATTTAAATCTACATATGGAACATCTTTTAATAAAGATTTTAAATTAATAACTACCTTGCCAGAATCATAGCTTATTCCCATATCAGATAATTCTTTTAAAGCAAACTTTAAAGCAGCCTTTCTCATTAATGAGAATATCTTAATTTTAGCTATTTTAAATGATGAAACTTCACCATGTATAATTCCATTTTCAATTCTTGCAAGCCTTATACCTGCTACAAAATCTAAAGTTATTCCTTTACTAAAGCTACCATAAAACTTTATTTCTTCATCTACATCTACCTTAGTTAAAGTAAGACCTTCTACCTTTACAAACTCATTAAAAATGCTTAGTAAATCTTCTCCTGTTAAAGAAACTTTTATGCTTGAAATATTCATATTTACCTCCCTTATTTTGTTAATTATGCATCTAAATACATATCTAAATTTGTACCAATTATATAAAGAAGCTTGTCCTTAATATATACATCTTTTATTTCTCCATCATATTTATCTAATTTAATTATAATATTATTTCCACTAATATTTATATAGTCTTCTCCTAGAAATTTTAAAATAGATTTTAATAGAATTACACTAGCTCCCTTTAGCTTTCCTAACTTAGATATATTTAAATTCTTTGTCTCCAGTATAATTTGGTTATTATAAACCTCTTTTATATAAACAAATCCACTAAAATTACTATTTATTTTACTAAATAGCCTACCTGAAAAAATTATCCCATTATCAATTTCTATATGGGTTACCTCTATTCCTTTTTCTCTACCCTTTAGGTTAATTATTTCAGTAATATCCTTAGATGATAGTATAGTTGAGTTATACAATTATATTACATCTCCTCATATTATTACTAATAAACTATATGCTTCAATAAATAATCTACATCTATAGTCCTATAAAGTTATAGATTAAAAATACTTATTAAGTAAATTGTCTATATTGAAATCATATATATTGGTCTAAGTAGTCAGCTATTTAAATTAAAGTATACTCTATTTGCATAAATATTGAAAGACATCTTTTAATATTGTAAGCTCTACCAACACTTACATTGGTAAATACTATGAAGTTAAATGGACTTTAAATTTTAAAATGTTAAAATACTTATGATAAATCATCTTCTATTTAGGAGGTAATAATGAACAAACTAAAGAAAAATATTATTTTTGTTCCAATAATAACTGCTATTATTTCAATATTAGCTTTAGGATACTTAAGTTTTGGTTCAAAGGCTAACTACAATAAACAATATTCATACTTTCTGCAAGATATAACTGATAATTCTGTATCTAAGGTAATATTTAATAATAATAGCTTGACCATATTCTTAAAGGACGGAAGTAAGTATTCAACTACTAATCCAAATAGCCCTACTTTAAAAGAGGAGTTGTTAAAACATAATATAGAAGTTTTAGATGAAAATATAGCTAGTCCATCTAAAACTATAATTTCACTAATTCTTTTATCTTCTATAATCTCTATAGTTTTTATACAGCTTAGTAAAAAAAGCTTAGGTACTTCTAAAATTACTAATTTAGATGTTAAAGATTTTTCAGAAGATAAAAATGCATTAAACTTTAATTCAGTTGCAGGTAATGAAGAAGCAAAGGAAAGTCTTATGGATATAGTAGATTTTCTAAAAAACCCTGAAAAATATAAAGAGTACGGTGCTAGAATGCCAAAGGGAGTTATTCTTTATGGATCTCCAGGTACAGGTAAAACTCTCCTTGCAAAAGCTGTTGCTGGTGAAGCTAAGGTACCATTTTATGCATTAAGTGGATCAGATTTTGTGCAAGTATATGTAGGGGTTGGAGCTGCAAGGATAAGGAACTTATTTAAAAAAGCAAAGTCTCATGGGAAAGCAGTAATTTTTATAGATGAAATAGATGCCATTGGTAAGAAAAGAGGAGGTGCTGGTGCTGCTACTTCTAATGATGAAAGAGATCAAACTTTAAATGCACTTTTAACTGAAATGTCAGGCTTTAGTGAGGAAGAAGGCATAGTAGTAATTGCTGCAACTAATAGATTAGATACTCTTGATCCAGCCTTATTAAGACCTGGTAGATTCGATAGACATATAGAAGTATCTTTACCTGACCTTTGTGCTAGAGAAAAAATAATTTCTTTACATTTAACTAATAAACCTCATAATGATATAAACATTAATGACGTTGCTAAAAAAACTGCTTATTTTTCAGGAGCTAAGCTTGAAAACTTAATAAATGAAGCTGCTATTATAGCTGCTAAAGAAAATTCATCCTCTTTAATGCAAGAACATATTGATAAAGCTTTTTCAATAGTTCTTGCAGGATATGAAAAAAAAGAAAGAGGTCATTATTTAGAAGAAGACCAACTATTAACATCATACCACGAAGCTGGACATGCTGTTATTTCATTAATTAAAACACCTGAAGACAAGGTTTCAAAAATCACAATTATTCCAACTACCAAAGGAGCTGGAGGCTATACATTGACTATACCTAAAGATAGTTCATACCAAAGATTAGATTATCTAAAAAATAGAATAATGGTATTACTAGGTGGAAGAGCTGCTGAGGAATTAATCTTCGGAAAAGATAAAATTTCAACTGGCGCTGAAGGTGACTTAAAGCAAACAACAGAAATAGCAATGGCTATGATATCAGAATATGGTATGGGAAATACACTTGGTCTATTAAAACTATCAGGTTTAGGACAACTTTCAAATAGCTATGGAAACCCTGTAGTAGAAGAGTGTAGGGAATTAGTTAACTCATTGTACGAAGAAACAATAAATACTTTAAAAGATAACAAAAATTTATTAGATAAGATAGCTATGGAGCTTATGGATAAAGAAACATTAACTGAGGAAGACATCAGAGAATTATCATAAAATTCGAGGCATTTTATTAATTAAGGAACTTAAAAATTAAAGAATGAAAAATTTCTATAAAAAATCTGTAAATATTTTTTATAAGAGTATCCTTAGAATAAAGGAGGTTTTGCATAGCAAAACCTCCTTCCTTCTTTCTTTCATTTC
Source organism: Clostridium sp. (assembly GCF_032552055.1). Classification (GTDB taxonomy): domain Bacteria; phylum Bacillota; class Clostridia; order Clostridiales; family Clostridiaceae; genus Clostridium. The sequence goes on from NZ_JAWGSV010000164.1 coordinate 4,914, forward strand.
TTAATTTTAAACATCGAATTACTAGCAATGATAAATATAATATGTAAAATAAGCATATGGCGAAAATCTAGAAGTTCTTGGTGAAGTAGAAGCTGCTAGGCCTTAGAGTTGTTGGCTTGTCTGAGCGTATGCGAGTTCTACCAAAACTCTTGGTCTATCAGTTTTTACGAGCCTAGAACTTCTTTTTGCAGTCATTTGTCTTATGGACCATATTCTATTTATCTTTGCAGTTATATTCGCATTTTAATACTATTGTGACATTCCTACTATCATCCCTAATATATATGGAACTAACCATACTAACCAAACTATAATGCTAAATTTATGGAAGCTATGCAGTTTATCTTTATCTTTTTTAATAAATACTATTGTCGCCCATACTGCATGGAATAACATTAATATAATTGCTAATGCACCTGTAATTCCATGGAGACTAAATAAGCTTCCTCCATTAGATATTATTGACATTATTGTCGTTCCAGTTGTATCAAATAATAATCCAATCCAAAAAATTATTACATGAAACTTTTTTAATGTACCACTCTTACGTTCTGAAAACACCCCTATAGTATAAAAAATAAGGGCTAGTGTTATAGTTATAATTGCCATAACTAATTTGATATCCATATTATACCTCCTAAATATAAAATATAATTTAACAAAAGTTTACCCCTATAAACTTTTTTGAACAATGTTCATTATAGTTTTAAATATTAATATTGTCAATGAATTTATTTCATCTTTAGTATGTGTATGGCTGTTGACAAATAAACCAAATAATTTTATAATGAACATAGTTCATAAAGATAACTATTAAACTATTTATAAATTTAACTATAAAAAAGAGAAACAAATTTTATATAAAAGAAGGTTGATTAAAATGATAAAAAAGAATTCATTATTATTTTTAGCTGGACTTGTTTGGAGCATCGCTGGATATAATGTACTGAATATTGGATATCAAGCATATAAAGAAAATGTATCAATAATACTTGTTGCCTTATCATTAACAATATTTTTACTATTTAAGAATATGATCTTTGGAAATATGGTAGAAAAGCATACTAAAAGAATTACAGAATATAGAAATGATAAACAATGGTTTTGGAAATTTTTCGATATGAAGTCTTTTGCAATTATGGCATTTATGATGTCATTTGGAATAATTGTACGTGTGAATAATTTAGCTCCTGAATCATTTATCGCATTTTTCTATACTGGCCTAGGTTCAGCACTACTATTCTCTGGACTTAAGTTTATATCTAACTATTTAAGAATTAACTTTGTTAGATATGCGCATTAGAATTAAAATGCGCATATAAAGGCAAATATCATTATTTAATGTATCTGTATAGTGAGTTTATAATTACGTTATATTTTGACTCACCACGCAATCAGCAATAATTATTGAAATTCAGCTCGCCTGAATTTCTTCCTTTAGTAATTTTGCATCCACAAGTTTAAATTATTCAAGGAGTTTTTAACATATTGTGCGTAAGCCGACTTGGAGCCTGCGAGGTCGGCAGAGTATACTATGTTAATGACTCCTTAATGTTTTATTACTAATAATCTAGTTGTTTTAATCTTATAGTTACATTTTCTTCTGAAGCACTTTCTAATTTGTAGGATACTATTTTTCTTTCTATATCTCTACTTACCTTATCAGAATTACTAAAAAGATCTCTAGCTGCATTAATTGCATATGCAAGTATTGTAGCCCACCCTGCACTTCCTAATTCAAATCCCATACTTTCAGTTTCTGATAATTGCCCTTTCATAAGTTTATATATTTCTGAGCAATAGGCACCTTTTATAATTATCCTATCATACTTGAATCCTAATCCCTCTAATAACTCAGTTGGATTATATGCTTCAAAAGCTGGATTTTCTTTTTGCAGTGCTAGAAGTTCATCTAATACAGTTCCCGGTGTTTTATTTAAAGCATCTGCTAAAGCCATAACCACTTTATTAGAATACTTTTCTATGCTCTTGTTTGTATGAGTAGATAATAGTTGTTGACTTACTCCTGTTGCTTTGTAGACATCATACCTCTTGATACCGTTTCTTTGTAAATATAAATCTAGATAATTCATCCCAATAC
>NZ_JAWGSV010000165.1:0-6947 GCF_032552055.1 Clostridium sp.
GGGTGAAGTAATTACTCAATATGTAGATTATTTATTGAAACATATATATTAAAATGAAAATGTTTAAATGAATTTTGTAAAATTCATTTGAATATAAAAAATCTTATTATTCATAGGAAAATTGAGAAAGTTTAGAAAAAAATTATTTTTTGAAGATATATGTAGTTGATAGATGATTAAGTTAACGTTTATACTAGTAGTAGAATTAGTATTAAAAATATATTAATAATGTTTTTCAGTTATTGATAAAATAGTTTAAATGAAATAAGTATTTTAAAATGATGTTATATAAATTTATTGCTCTAAACTAAAATTAGGAACAATTTATAAATAGATTACATAGTAAATATTAAATTATAGTTTATACATAAAATATAAGGATAGAAGTTCTCTATAGGATGAAGGTGTGATATATGAAATTAGATTTTAATTTAAATCTTACCCAAGAACAAAAGTTAATAATGACACAACAAATGCAATTATCTATTAAGTTATTACAAATGTCTACTTATGATCTAAGAGAGCATATAGAAAAGGAATTTTTAGAAAATCCGATTCTTGAAGGTGACTTTGACTTTGTCCAAGAAGATAAGAAGTTTGAGGATAAAATAGATTATAAGGAAATGATTAAGTACTTAGAGTTTGATAATTACGGAAACCAAAGTTATAGTGATTATAATAAGGATGACGAAGTTTCACCCTTTAATTTTATATCTAAAAGCGAATCTCTTACTGAATACTTACAAGAGCAACTTATTGAATCTGATGAGGATGAATATAAAAAAGCTATAGTTTCATATATGATAGAAAATATTGATAGTAGAGGATATTTGGACATGCCTTTAGAAGAGATATGCAAGGAATTAGATATTAATATTGAATTAGGTGAAGAGGCTTTAGAAATTCTACAAGATTTAGACCCAGATGGAATTGGAGCTAGGGACTTAAAAGAATGTTTAAAAATCCAATTAATAAAAAAGGGAATGTTAGATGAAAACCTTGAAGAGATAATAGATGAGTACTTAGATTTAATTGCAGATAATAAATTCAGTGTTATTGCTAAAAAATTAGATATTACTCCAAAAGAAGCCCAAGATTTAGGTGATATTATAAAGGGTCTTGAACCAAAGCCATCAAGAGGATTCTTTACAGGAGATGATGTTAAATTCATAATTCCAGATGCAGCAATTAGGAAAATAGATGGTGAATACTTTGTAATAATGAATGAAGGTGTAATACCAAGGCTCTCAATAAGTAGTTTATATAAGGATATTATTAATAACAAGGAAGATGAAAGTACTGAAAGTTATGTAAAGGAAAAACTTAATAGTGCAATGTTCTTAATTAAAAGTATAGAACAAAGGAAAAGTACATTACTTAGAATTTTAGAACAAGTAGTAGAAAAACAAAAAGAATACTTTGATAAGGGAGAAAAATATTTAAAACCAATGACATTAAAGGAAATGGCTGAAATATTAAAAATCCACGAGTCAACAGTTAGTAGAGCTATAAAGGATAAATATATTTTAACTAGTTTTGGTACTGTAAAAATTAAAGATTTATTTACTGGGGGCTTAAGTACTTCAAAAAATAATTCTGAGGATGTAGCAGTTGTTAATATAAAGAAACAAATAAAAGAAATGATAGATGCAGAAGATAAGAAAAAACCTTTATCAGATCAAATAATTTGTGATGAATTAAATAAAAATAAATTAAATATTTCAAGAAGAACTGTTGCTAAGTATAGAGAAGAACTAGGTATAAGATCTTCAAGCAAAAGAAAAAGAATAGAGTAAATGAAAAAAGTTTATACTAGATTTAAAGCTTAAAAAATAGAACTTTGAAATAAATTAAACTTTAAAACTTTATAAGAATAAGAGGATTAACATTATGAGGAAGGTATTACAATAAACAAATATATCTTCCTCATTAATGAGAATATACTAAATAATTGTAAAAGTTTTAGAAAAGTTTAAAGAAAGTACTTTTAAAATCAATAGAAGTGTTTTATAATATTAGATGTGGGACATATATATAATATATGGGACTTTTTTTGACCAAAGGAGGGTTGGCGGTGCAGGAAATATTATATTTACAGAAAAAAATAGTTCCTGAACTTGTAGAAGTCCTAGAAAAGCGTTATAGTATTCTAAGGACAATATATTACAATCAGCCTATAGGAAGACGTGTTTTAGCAAATCAATTAGATCTTGGTGAAAGAATTGTAAGAAACGAAATAAGTTTTTTAAAATCTCAAAATTTAATTGAAATTAATACACCAGGAATGACTGTTACAGAAGAAGGGGAAGAAATAGTTGATAAACTTAAAGAATTTATTCATGAAATAAAAGGTTTATCAGATATTGAAGAAAACATAAAAAATTTCCTTGGATTAAAAGAAGTAATAATAGTTCCAGGAGATGTAGAAAAAAGCAAGACTATCTTAAAGGAAATTGGAAAAGCTACAGCTCAATGTTTAAAATCTATAATAGAAGATAACAATATTATAGCTATAACAGGTGGAAACACCATAAAAGAGTTTGTTGAAGCTATGCCAAAGATTAACAAGGTTTCTAATATTCTTGTTGTTCCAGCCAGAGGCGGAATGGGAAGAAAAGTTGAAATACAAGCAAGTACATTAGCTGCATCTTTAGCAAAAAAGTTAAATGGAGCTTATAAATTGCTTCATATTCCAGAAAATCTAAGCTTAAATCTCTTAGATACCTTATTAAAAGAAAAAGAAATAAAAGAAGTAATAGATAACATACATAAAGCAAATATTTTAATATATGGTATTGGTGAAGCTTTAGTAATGGCTGAAAAGAGAGATGTATCAAGTGATGAATTTAATAAGCTTAAATCTTTAGGAGCAGTTGGAGAAGCTTTTGGATGTTATTTTAACAAAGATTCCAAAGTAGTTTCAGAAAATACTTCAATTGGAATAAATATTAATGAAGCAAGAAAAATTAACACACATATTGCAGTGGCTGCTGGGGAAAATAAAGTAGACGCTATTATTGCAACCATGATGAATAATCATAATGCCATATTAGTCACCGATGAAGCTGCTGGAAGAAAGATTATGGAGTTCATCAAAGAACACAATAAATTAGCTTAAAATTTTTAAAATTTTAAATATAACTATTTTTAGGAGGTAATTGCAAATGGTAAATGTAGCAATTAATGGTTTTGGAAGAATAGGAAGATTAGCATTAAGATTAATGATTGAAAACCCAGAATTCAACGTGGTAGCAATCAACGACTTAACTGATGCTAAGACTTTAGCTCACTTATTTAAATATGACTCTTCTCAAGGAAGATTCAACGGAGAAATCGAAGTTAAAGAAGGAGCTTTCGTTGTTAATGGAAAAGAAATCAAAGTTACAGCTGAAAGAAATCCTGCTGACTTACCATGGAAAGAATTAAACGTTGACGTAGTATTAGAATGTACTGGATTCTTCACTTCTCAAGAAAAAGCTGGTTTACACTTACAAGCTGGTGCTAAGAAGGTTGTTATCTCAGCTCCTGCAACTGGAGACATCAAGACTGTTGTTTACAACGTAAATAATGATATATTAGATGGAAGTGAAACAGTAGTTTCAGGTGCTTCATGTACTACTAACTGTTTAGCTCCAATGGCTAAAGTGTTAAATGATAAGTTCGGAATCCAAAAAGGATTTATGACAACTATCCACGCTTACACTAATGACCAAAATACATTAGATGGTCCTCACGGAAAAGGCGACTTAAGAAGAGGAAGAGCTGCTGCTGCAAACATCGTTCCAAATTCAACTGGAGCTGCTAAAGCAATTGGTTTAGTTATTCCAGAATTAAAAGGAAAATTAGATGGTGGTGCTCAAAGAGTTCCAGTTACTACAGGTTCATTAACTGAATTAGTTGTAACTTTAGACAAGAAAGCTACTGTAGAAGAAATCAACGCTGCTATGGCTGCTGCTGCTAACGAATCATTTGGTTACACTGAAGATGAAATAGTTTCATCAGACGTAATCGGAATCACTTATGGTTCATTATTCGATGCAACTCAAACAAAAGTTATGACAGTTGGAGAAGAGCAATTAGTTAAAGTTGCTGCTTGGTACGACAACGAAATGTCATACACTAACCAATTAATAAGAACTTTAAAGTACTTCGTAACTAGATAATTAAATAGTTAAGTAATACTTAAAATAGAGCATTAATTATGGGTCTGGTTTTATAGAAAATCTATGAGGCCAGACCTATTTTAAATTAAGAATAGATACTTAAGGTGCTGTCGCACAATGAAAAATTAATAAAGGCAGCTTCATGCTTATAAATATAAATGAAACATAAAGTTTCAAAAAATAAATTAAGAGGTGAAATCAATGAGCTTTAATAAGAAAACTATAGAAGATATCGATGTTAAAGGCAAAAAGGTTTTAGTAAGATGTGACTTCAACGTGCCACTAAAAGATGGTGTTATCACTGATGAAAATAGATTAAATGGTGCATTACCAACTATAAACTATTTAATTGAAAATGGTGCAAAAGTTATACTTTGCTCACACTTAGGAAAAGATGCTTCTAAATCTTTAGCTCCAGTTGCTAAGAGATTAAGCGAAATGCTAAACAAAGAAGTAGTTTTTGCTAGAGATGAAGAAGTAGTAGGAGCTAATGCTAGAGCAGCTGTAGAAGCTATGAAAGATGGCGATGTTGTATTATTAGAAAATACAAGATGCAGAAAAGAAGAAACTAAGAACGTAGAAGATTTCTCTAAGGAATTAGCTTCTTTAGCTGATATATTTGTTAACGATGCATTTGGTACAGCTCACAGAGCTCACTGCTCAACTGTAGGTGTTACAGATTACTTAGATACAGCTGTATGTGGATACTTAATTCAAAAAGAATTAAAGTTCTTAGGAGAAGCTGTTAATAATCCAGTTAGACCATTCGTAGCTATATTAGGTGGAGCTAAGGTTTCAGATAAGATAGCTGTTATCAACAACTTATTAGAAAAAGTTGATACATTAATCATCGGTGGAGGAATGGCTTACACATTCTTAAAAGCTCAAGGATACGAAGTTGGATCTTCTTTAGTGGAAGCTGATAGAATTGACTACGCTAAAGAAATGATCGAAAAGGCAGCTGCTAAGGGCGTTAAGTTCTTATTACCAGTTGACCACAGAATTGCTGCAGAATTCAAAGATGTTGAAGCAGTAGTTACAGAAGATCAAAACATCCCAGCAGGAAACATGGGATTAGATATCGGACCTAAGACTGAAACTTTATATGCTGATGCAATTAAAGATGCTAAAACAGTTATATGGAACGGACCTATGGGAGTATTCGAATTCGATAACTTCAATAAGGGAACAATTGCAGTAGCTAAAGCTATGGCTGATGCAGATGCAACAACAGTTATCGGTGGAGGAGACTCAGCAGCTGCTGTTAATATCTTAGGATTTGGAGACAAGATGACTCACATCTCTACAGGTGGTGGAGCTTCTCTAGAATTCTTAGAAGGTAAGGCTTTACCTGGAATAGAAGCACTAAATAATAAATAAAAACAAGTTTTATTTATTAATGAAAGAATGAAAAAATGAAAGAATGAAAGAATGGAAATGATTAAAAGCATGGTATTCTAAAAAGAGATTTTTATTTTATTATTTAACGTTGTTGAATAATAACCTTAATTTTTTAATTTCTTAATTCTTTCATTCTTCCAATTAATAATAATACGGGGTGATTTAAATGAGAAAACCAATAATAGCTGGAAACTGGAAGATGCATTATACTCCAGCTGAGGCTGTAAAAGTTGTAGAAGAATTAAAACCATTAGTAGCTAATGCTACATGTGATGTTGTAGTATGTCCTACTTTTGTTTGTTTAGATGCTGTTTTAAAAGCAGTTGAAGGATCAAACATTAAAGTTGCTGCTCAAAACATGCACTTTGAAGAAAAAGGAGCTTTCACAGGAGAAGTTGCTCCAGGAATGCTTGAAGCTATGGGAGTTAGCTATGTTGTATTAGGACATAGTGAAAGAAGAGAATATTTCAATGAAACAGATGAAGCTTTAAACAAGAAAGTTAAAGCTGCATTTGCTCATAACTTAACTCCAATCCTTTGCTGTGGAGAATCTTTAGAGCAAAGAGAAAACGGAACAACTAATGATGTTGTTGGAGCACAAATCAAAGCTGATTTAGAAGGATTATCTAAAGAATTAGCAGAAAAAGTTGTTGTTGCTTACGAACCAATCTGGGCAATCGGAACTGGAAAAACTGCTACAAACGAACAAGCTAATGAAACAATCATGGCTATAAGAGCTGTATTAGCTGAAATGTTTGGAAAAGAAGTTGCTGATAAGATAAGAATTCAATATGGTGGATCAGTTAAGCCAAACACAATTAAAGATCAAATGGCTATGTCTGACATAGATGGAGCTTTAGTTGGTGGAGCTAGCTTAGTTGCTGCAGATTTCTCACAAATAGTTAACTTTTAATTAATTAAAGCTGTGTAATAATTATTAGATAATTATTACACAGCTTTTTAATTGATAAAAAGTATAGTGATGAAAAGTAAAGTAAAAGAGAATAAAACAAAATAAAATAGAATAGATGGATACAGAAAGTTTAATTTTTTTGTGTGATGATAAGATAAAAAATAAATATATTTGCAAAAATTAGAGAAAATACAAGTAAAAGAATTATTAATTAATAATTATTATCAAAAATATTTTCTTGCAAAGGTTTAACTAGCTTGTACATTTATTGTTAAAATGAAGTAATTGTAGTATAATAAAGGTGAAATTAAAGAAAGATAATATTATATAAGTTGTGGTAGATATTTTGCATTAATTGAGTTGTATTTTGAATTAATAGCATTTAAGTAAACTAAGTATTTTAGAGACTTATATAAAGATTTAAATATATATGATTTCAATTTTATTATTTTATTTAAGTAAGTATATTA
>NZ_JAWGSV010000166.1:0-6869 GCF_032552055.1 Clostridium sp.
CTTCTAAAAGTGATAATCATTATAATAATCAAGATATGATATAATAATTTTATAATAAATGTATTTTCCATATTTTCTATTTAACTTACAAATATGGAATTATAATTATATAAAATATTATTTTATGGGGGCACAAATGAAAACAGGAAAACTAAATAAAATTACTGATGTTAAAGGAATAAAGGTAGGCCATAAAACAATTGATAATGGAAATGTTCATACAGGAGTAACTGTTATTATTCCAAGTGAAAAGAATATATTTCAAAATAAGTATGTAGCATCATCTTATGTTATTAATGGTTTTGGTAAAACTAGTGGACTTGTTCAAATTGATGAACTTGGAACATTAGAAAGTATTATAGGCCTTACTAATACATTGAGCGTTGGTACTGTACAACAAGCTATTGTAAAACATATGCTAAAAGGTAATCCTGATATAGGGCAAGAAACAGGTACAATTAATACCGTTGTTGGAGAATGTAATGATGGTTATATAAATGATATTAGAGCTTGTGCTATTAAGGAAGAAGATGTTTATGAAGCTATTGAAAATGCAACTATAAACTTTGAGCTTGGAAGTGTAGGGGCTGGTAGAGGAATGTCTTGCTTCCAAATGAAAGGTGGAATTGGATCTTCTTCTCGTATTGTTGAATTAGATGGGCAAGAGTACACTGTAGGTCTTCTTATATTGAGTAATTTTGGTTTAAAGAAAGATTTTATTTTTGATAAGATTAGCTTTTCTGACCTTGATGATGAAACTTTAGAAAAAGGAAGTATTATGATGATACTAGCTACTGATATACCATTATCATCACGTCAATTAAAAAGAGTTTGCAAAAGAATGAGTGCTTCTTTATCTAGGCTCGGTTCTTATTTAGGTAATGGAAGTGGAGATATAGTAATTGGATTTTCAACTGCAAATATAATTCCTCATTATGAGACCACAGATATAATTAATATTAAAGAAATTCATGAAAATAAAATAGATTTAGTGTTTAGAGCTTCAATTGAAGCTTGTGAAGATGCTATTATGAGCTCCTTATGGAATAATGAAACTGTTACGGGTAGAGACGGAAATACTAGATATTCTTTAATGGACACCTTAAAAGAGCTTAAATAATAAACATCTTTTCATAAAAATAATAATTATATATATTCACTGAGTAATTTGCAAATTACACTTAAATAAATGGAGGAATATTAGATGAATAATCTGCTTGTTTTAAGCCTATTGAGAGAATAGGCTGATAAAATACTATTCTCTTTTAATCAAATAAACTATTATTTGAGGAAGTGAGAATAAAATGAAAAGAATTAAAAGTAAATATATTGATATCTTAGTTAAGATGTCCTTCCCTATTTTAATGAATTATTTAGTTATAACTTTATTTGAAGTATTAGATAAGGCTATAGTAGGAAATTATTCAATAGATGACTTTGCTGCAGTTGGTGTATCTGCTACTGTAATATACGGAATCACTGGATCCTTAGGAATAATTTCAGCTGCATATAATATTATTGCTGCACAATATTTAGGAAAAGGTGATACGGACTCCTTTAACAATTCATTTTATACAGTTATGTGTATATCTATAATAATTGGACTATCCTTAATATTACTTTCACTATTAGGTGGTAAATTATTATTTTCTAAAGTATTTGGACTAGATGGTAATATCTTAAACCTTTGCTTGGAATACTTTTATATTGCATCAACTACTATAGTAATGAATATGGTTTTATTCAATTTTTCTGTTTATTTTAGAAATCTAAAAGATACTAAAATTTCTTTATATAGTACAATAATTTCTACATGCTTAAATGTAGTATTTGACTATTTATTTGTATATGGAAAGTTTGGATTTCCTGAACTAGGAGCAAAGGGTGCTGCAGTAGGAAGTATATTAGGATTGATAGCTGGAATTGCAGTTTATATAATTAAATTTTATAGAAATGGAGATATAAAATTAAAAGGAGTAATTAGTAAAAAACTTACTCATAAACTTATTAAGTTATATATTCCATTATTAGGCCAAGATGTTATAGAAGGATCCATATTCCCTATTATTTTGACTGGAATTATCTCAAGACTTGGATTATATGAAATTGCATCATATAATTTAGCAGAAAGTATTGGTAGCATAATGGCTTTACCTATTTACGCATTTTCAACATCTGCAATTACATTATCTATTCAAAAGTCCTTTTCTAATAAGGAAGATAATTCAAAAGATAACGAAGATAATCCAAAAGACATAATAAATACAGCTATAGTATTATCATGCTTCATGGTTTTAATTATAGGTATATTTATTTCTATTTTCCCTAATAAGGTATTAGGATTAATTACTAAGGATGCGACTTTGATATTAAAAGTAACTAAGATATTTATATTAGTAATTCTAATGCAAATATTAAATATTTTTAATCAAATATACAAAAGTTATTTACAAGGTTTAAATAATGAAAGATTTGTATTAAAATTTACAAGCTTTATAAGTGCTATATCTATATCATGGATTCTACTATTATCCATAAGGCTTAGCCTAATAGGCGTATATATTGGCTTATGTATAAACAATTTAATATTTACTGTTGTCTATCATTTAAAAATAAATAATATTAAATCAACTAATTATTTAGAGAATATTTTAGAGAGAGAAGAGGCAATAAAGAAAAATTATGATGAAGTAATTTTCTTTAATGAAAAGGGATATTTAGCTGAAGGAAGTGTTAGTAATATATTTGTAGTATCATGTGGAGAAATATTTACTCCTGGAGTAGAAGAAGGACTTCTTCAAGGGACTGTAAGAGAATATCTTTTAGGAAAATATCATATTACTGAGAAAAAAATGACTAGAGAAGATTTATTCAATGCAGATGAAGTGTTTATAACTAATAGCTTACTTGGAATAATGGGAGTAAGTAAAATTGAAGATAAAATATTTTCAAATAATAAGGTGACAAATAAAATTAGAAAAGAGTATGAAGCAGAGATTGATATTTAGGAGGATTAATAATGGTAGATAGAGAAAAGATAATGGAAGGCGTTAAACTTATTATAGAAGGAATAGGTGAAGATACATCAAGAGAAGGATTATTAGAAACACCTGATAGAATTGCTAGAATGTATGAGGAGATTTTTTCTGGCATTGGGCAAACGGCAGAAAAGGAATTATCAAAAACTTTTACTGTTGAAGGAAATGATTTAGTACTGGAAAAGGACATTACATTTTTCTCTATGTGTGAACATCATTTTGTACCTTTTTATGGGAAGGCTCATATAGCATACATACCTAAAGGGAAGGTCGCAGGGCTTTCAAAGTTAGCTAGATGTGTAGAGGTTTATGCTAAGAAGCCTCAACTTCAAGAAAGATTAACCACTGAAATAGCAGATGCTTTGATGAAATATTTAGATGCTGAAGGAGTTATGGTAGTAATTGAAGGTGAGCATATGTGTATGACTATGAGAGGTGTTAAAAAGCCAGGAGCTAAAACTATAACGACTACTTATAGAGGATGCTTTAAGGAAGATTACGAGCTTAGAAAAGAAGTGATGAATTTTATCAAGTAATATTTAGATAGAAGGTGAAGCTTTGGAAAATGTAAATAGTATTTTAAGTAATCCTAAATACAAAGAATTGCTAAGAAAACTTGGTGAGTTAGAAAAAGACAGATGGTATTGTGGACATGACTTGGCTCATTTTTTAGATGTAGCAAGAATCGCATATATTACAGTAATGGAGGAAAAGTTAAACTTTAAAAAGGAAGTAATATATGCTATAGCATTACTTCATGATATAGGTAGAGTGTCAGAATATGCAGAAGGTAAAGATCATCATAAGGCTAGTGTAGAAATAGCTAAAGAATTACTAGATGAAACTAATTTTACTATAGAAGATAAAGAGGATATTTTAAGAGCAATAGATAATCATAGAAAAGAAACTGAGGATGAACTTTCTAAGCTTATTTATACTAGTGATAAGCTTTCAAGAAATTGTTTTAATTGCAGAGCATATAAAGAATGCTATTGGAAAGAAGAAAAGAAAAATAAAATAATAAAGCTTTAAATGGGGAGAGAAGTATGAAAATAGGAAATAGGGACATTAATTTAAATGAAAGAACATATGTTATGGGCATACTGAATGTAACGCCAGATTCTTTTTCAGATGGTGGGAAGTATAATGAAGTTGAAGAAGCTGTTAAAAGAGCAAAAACGATGGTAGAGGAAGGTGCTGATATTATAGATATCGGAGGGGAATCTACTAGACCAGGTGCTGAATATGTATCAGAAGAAGAAGAAATTAATAGGGTTGTACCTATAATAAGGGCTATAAAAAAAGAATTAGATGTAATAATATCAATAGATACCTATAAGAGTAGAACTGCGGAGGAAGCAATTTTAGCAGGTGCTGATATTATTAATGATGTTTGGGGATTTAAAAAAGATGAAAATATAGCTAAGGTAGCAGCTAAATATAATGTGCCTTGTATATTAATGCATAATAGAGAAAATAAACCTTATAAAAAATTAATGAATGATGTTATATATGATTTAGTTGATAGTATTAATATAGCTTTAGAAGCTGGTGTTCTAAGAGAAAATATTATATTAGATCCAGGTATAGGTTTTGCTAAGACCTATGAAGAAAACTTAATAGTTATGGATAATTTAGAAAAAGTTGTACAGATTGGATATCCTGTTTTACTTGCTACATCTAGAAAGTCTATGATTGGCTTAGCTTTAGAGCTACCAACTGATAAAAGACTTGAAGGAACTATTGCAACAACAGTTATGGGAATAATGAAAGGATGTAACATAGTTAGGGTACATGATGTTCTTGAAAATAAGAGAGCTTGTGTAATGACAGATAAAATATTAAGAAGTAAATAGGAGATTTTATGGATAAATTATATTTGAAAGATGTTGAGATTTTTGCTAATCATGGGGTTTTTAATGAAGAAAAGTCATTAGGGCAAAAATTTATTATATCATTAGAACTAGATGTTGACTTAAGAGCAGCGGCTATTACGAATGACTTAAGTAAATCAGTTCATTATGGAGAGTTATGTCATAATATTGAAAAGGAATTCCAAAGAGAAAGTTATGATTTAATAGAAACAGCAGCAGAAAAGATTGCTGAATATATTCTTTTAAATTATTCACTAGTAAAAGCATGTAAAGTATTATTAAAGAAACCTTGGGCTCCTATAGGTAGACATTTAGATACTGCAGCTGTAGAAGTCTATAGAAAATGGCATAAAGCATATATTTCTATTGGAAGTAATATTGGAGATAAGGAAGAAAATATAAAGGCTTCGATAAAGAAAATAGAAGAAATAAAAGAAGCTAAAGTTACTAAGGTATCGTCAATAATAGAAACAGAACCTTGGGGTTATAAAAATCAAGATGTATTTAAAAATGTTGCTATTGAAGTTGAGACATTTTTAGAACCAAAGGAACTTATGTCTAATTTATTAAATATTGAAAAAGAAATGAAGAGAGAAAGAATAATAAAATGGGGACCTAGAATAATAGATTTAGATATAGTATTATTTGATGATTATGTAACTTCAGATGATTATGTAACTATACCTCATCCTAGAATGGAAGAAAGAGAATTTGTCTTAAAACCATTATGTGAAATAGCCCCTAACCTTATTCATCCTTTAAAAAGAGAGAGAATTTTTAGGCTATTATCAAATTTAGAAAATAACCTATAGAAATGGTGCTATCGCACAATGTGCGATAGCACCTATTTTTTTATTTCATTACTAGCTACTTTTTTAATATACTCACAGAAATTATATAAGTTATAATAATCAGAGATACCTTCCATTGAAATAGTATCTTCTTTATAAATTCCGTCCCAAGGATAGATAGATATAAGTTTATCATTATATGCATTAATTACGTATTTATTATCAGAAAACTCTATTATAAGCTTATAATTTGGAATAGAATCTTCTTCAATTTCAGCTTCATAATTCTTATCATTTAATGTGTCTATAAACTCAGGAATTATATCATATTCACTTTTATCAACGTCGTAATACTTATATACATTCATATCAAAGACTTTAATCTTATATTCATTATTTTTAGAAATCAATTCATTTATTTCCTCAGTATAATAATTTACCTTAGGTTTAGTACCAGGTCTTATGTATTGAGCAGTATTTAGGCTACAACCTATAAATAAGGTTGTTAATAATGTTAAAAAAATTAATTTAGATAATCTTTTCATGTAAGGAAAAAGCCCTCCTATTAATTATTCATATATTAGCTTATTCTATATGAAAATACTTTAGAACATTTTAATATCATTGGAATAAAATGAAATAACAATAGGTTTTATGGAGCATATGTGAAATACGGATTAGATGTAAATGAAAAAAATATTTTAGATGAAATTATAAACTATATAAAAGATAGTGGAGACTTTATGGTAAATCTTTCAGAGGAGGATGTGGATTATAACAAAAATATAAACTATGGGAAAATATTAAGAAAAAAGGTTCTTAAGTCAAATGTTACGAATATAGATATCTATTTTAAAATTGAGTTTGTAGATAAAATAGACGGTATTTATATTTATTATAGCCCTAATGAAAAAATTGAGGAAGTTATTAAATCTAGTATTGGAAAGCTAATAAAAGAATCAGTTTTAATTGAAAAGAAAGAAGGAGAAAATCTATATTTATTAAAGAATATTAATGCGCTAGGGATAGTGTTAAAAATTCCAGAAAGATTAATAGAAAAAGTAGAAATAATTACAATAAAAGAAATATTGAAGGATTTAAAAGAATTATGAATATTGAAGAGGTTTATTAAATGGTATCCCCAATAAAATAATGCTAGGGATATC
>NZ_JAWGSV010000167.1:0-6793 GCF_032552055.1 Clostridium sp.
CGATCAGATTGTGACTCTATAATTTTGACACTATTTTCAACAGATCTTTCGATAAATTCTTGAAATTTTTCTTTATCAGTTAAAATAATTTGATATCCTTTTCGATTTACGAATTTAATTTGCGCACCATTTTCAACCAGAATAAGTTTTAATTTTTTTATATCTTGTTGGATAGTTCGTAAACCCTTTCCAAGCTCATCAGCAATTTCTTGGCTTGTTATATAATTAGGATATTGATCTCTAAGCAAATTGATTAGTTGGATTTCACGGGTTGATAACATATCATCACTCCTATCAATTATAAATAATATAAAAAATAAATTATTATGTTCAACGATTTAATTATATCATTTTTAATAAGTTTATGTTTATATAATCGTCTTATCTCAATTTATAATTAGAGCCACCAGTAAACTAGTGGAATTGATATATTCCCTATTGGGTTTAAGTTGAAAAACCATTTGCACGATATTTCTCATCATGACAGTGCAAATAATTAAAGATACACTACATCACAAAAGCATCACGATTAGTAGTGAAAATTGCATGGAAAGATTTAATTCAAGCATTATCATACGGACACCACTTTCATACTAACAACAGTATTCCATTATGTAAAATAAAGAAGAAAAGGTTGTAATCCCATAGATTATAAGATTCCAACTTATTATTTAATCTATTTTGATACAACCTAATATTTACAATTTAGAGAAACTTAAATTTTATATTAATCACAATAATGATGCTGCATCTTTATCTATAATTAATGTGAAATTAGGGTGTAAGGTTAAGATAGTTGCAGGAATATCAGAATCAATTTCAAGAGACAATAATTTTTTTACAATTCCAGCTTTTTCTTTTCCTGAGGCGATCATAACTAGATGATTAGCTCTCATTATACTTCTTGGCCCCATAGTTACATAATAGTCAGGTACATATTCATAGTGTCCTTCGAAATCTTCTGCCAAAATGTCTTTCATTTTTTCATCGGCTATAACTTTTGTGGTTAAATCACCAAATTTAGTTGTTCCAGGTAAGTTGCCACAGAAGTGCCCATCAGCACCAACTCCTAAAAGAATCATGTCTAATCCGCCATCTTCTTCAATTCGCTTATCTTGAGTTTCCCAGTTTGTGTGATCCAAAATATGAATATTTTCTTCAGGGGTATTTGTTTTATTAAAGAAGCATTCTCTCAGTACAATCATTGTTACACCTTCACGGTCTTCTTGTTTGAATGGTATTTCGTCAAAGTTGTAGAAGTGAACATTACTAAAATCTTTGTCTTTAATTTGGGGGGCAAGGATTTCATAAGTCCTAATAGGAGTTTCACCAGCAGTAATAGAAAGGTTAACTCGTCCTTCTTTATACATGTATCCTAATACGTGTGTAGCTGCAACTTGACTCATTTCTTCATAATTTTTTGTAATAATAACTTTCATCTTTTTTTACCTCCATAATTATACTATTTCACGCTATAAGCATAACGGACTATAATATTTACCTCAATTGTCTTATTTTCGCTTATTAGCGAAAATAAATAATATGATGTTATTGCGCCAATAGACGAAAATATATGAAAAGAAGTTGTATACATTATCTTATATAATTAGAAACGAAAGGAGGAGTAAATGTGAATAATGTAGAATTTGAACTCATTCTATATGCTGGGAATTCTAAATCTAGCGCAATGGAAGCTATTCTATTAGCAAAGAAAGGTGATTTTGAAGATGCTCAACGTAAATTAGAAGAAGCAAATGAACAATTAAATTTAGCACATGAAGTTCAAACTAAATTATTAGTGAATAATGCTAGAGGAGAAAAATGTGAAGTAGATATTTTAATGGTTCATGCTCAAGATCATTTAAATGGAGCTCTGATTACTTTAGAGTTAGTTACAGAAATGATTGAAATGTACAAATTAATTAAGGAGGGAGAAAAATGAGAATATTATTAGTATGTCAACAAGGAGTCTCTACAGGAATGCTTGTGGAAAATATGAAAAAATTTGCTGAACCAGATGATTATATTGAAGCGGTACCGGTAGCTCATGTTCCTAAAGTAGTTGAAAATTTTGATGTAGTCTTAGTTGGCCCACAAATCAGATATAAGTATGATGAAATCAATGATTGTGCAAGTAAATATAATAAAAAAATTGCAATGATTGATATGCTGGCTTATGGAATGATGGACGGGAAAAAAGTAGTACAACAAGCTAAAAGTTTATAGAGGGGTGGTAACATGAAAGAAAAGAAATCAGTTTTTATGAATTCTCTAATGAAAATTACTGATAAGATTGCAGGGCCATTAACAAAATTTGCAAATCTGCCATCAATTTCAGCTATTCAAGAAGGTATGTTAGGTATCATGTCAACCATGATTGTGGGTTCCGGATTTATTTTATTATATTCAATTGCTGATCCTGAAATGATGGGAGGAAATGCATTACTTCCATTCTTAACTCCGTATCTTGATCAAATCTATCTAGCATATACAATGACAACAGGTTTCTTAGCATTGTATGCTTCGTTAACAGTTTCAATGGCATATGCAGAAAAAATAGGTGTAGATATTAAAAATGCAGCGGTGTTAGGACTTACAACATTTCTATTTATTACTGTTGGGCAATTTGCTGATCCAGAATGGGGTTCAATTTTGATTGAGGGATTTAGTGCAGGAGGATTATTTACAGCATTAATTTCAAGTATCATTGTAGTTAGAATTTACCATTTCTGTGAATCAAAACAAATGATGATTAAAATGCCTGCTGGTGTTCCGGTATCAGTAATAAAATCATTTGCTGCTATTATTCCATTTTTAATTTGTGTAATTGCTGCTTGGTTAATTAGATCAATTCTAGGTTTTGATCTAAATATGAAATTATTTGGATTAATGGAACCATTAATTAGTGCAGCTGATAATATCTTCTCTTATACAGGACTTACTACTTTAATGCAAACATTCTGGTGTGCTGGATTACATGGGGACTTAATTGTTTATTCATTCTATGCTCCATTACTTACAATGTGGGATACCGCGAATGCAACAGCATTTGCCATGAACGAGACTCTTCCTTATATTTGGACAACAGGATTTGAATATATGGGAGCAAGTTATTTTCCATTAATCTTCTTAATGTGGAAATCTCCAGTAAAACAATTTAATGCAGTCGCTAAAATTGCAGCTCCAGCGTTGGTATTCAATATTACAGAACCAATTCTATTTGGTTTACCAATTGCATTAAACCCATTCTTAATCATTCCTTGTATTTTAGGAACGGTTGTTGACTGTTTGATCAAGTATGGTGCAACGATGCTTGGATTTGTTGATCGTTTCCGTATTACGCTTCCATGGTGTACTCCACCTATTATTGGTTCGCCACTTAGTACAGGGGACTTTAGAACAATCATTTTAATTATTGTGCAATTCTGTATCGGATTATTAATTTACTATCCGTTCTTTAAAGCATATGAAAGACAAAAATTAGCAGAACAAGAAGACTTGTTATGTTCTGAAGAAGCACAAGCATAGAAGAGTGGAGGCTTAATAATGTTTTATTCTTGTAATTTAATTCTTATCGGTTACATTTTACTTGCCTTAAAAGTTTTTAATCTGTTTATTTTTCAAGTTTTTGGTTTATTAGGTTATCTTCTAATTGGAATAGGAGTGTATAAACTGAGCAAATCAAAAGAAACGAAACTTGGAGCATTTGCAGCATTTGGATTATTCTTATTGATGGGGTATAGTTTTGTAAAACCACCTGTAACAAAGCCAGAAACGATTGATATTGTATTTGCTATTGTTCAAACATTACTATATGTGTTGCTGAATTGGGTTCTAATATACTTTATGTTTGAAGAAATACACTCTCTATTGAAATCAAAAAAAATGGTTGATGATGTTCAATTGTGTAAAAAGAATAAAACAAAGTTTATGAATCTAATTTTCTATTCAGTTCTTTGTCAAAATGGAGTCTTCATGTTTCCGAAACTTGGAGCAATCTTATTTTTGATTGGAGTTGGATTGGCGATTTATTTATCTATCATTCAAGTTATATATTTTTATAAAGTATCGAGATTAATACAATGTTAGTCTAACACGGATAAATCATGGAAATGAAACATAATGACTCACATAAAATAATGATTAAAGTATAAAGGATATCGTGCGAGATGATATCCTTTTTTTATGGTTAAATCCTGCATAAAACGATAATTTAGTTGCTTATGTATGATGCTAGTATAAAAGGGCAGATACCATAAGTTAAACTAAGTAAAATATTATTTAGTAAGAAAGGAAGTGCCCAAGAATGGGTAAGGGCAAAAGATATACACAGGAATCTAAAGAAATGATAGTAGATTTATATAATTCCAGGATGAGATTAGCAGAGCTAAGGAAGCAAATGGCAAGGATCCAGTAGGAAAATGAAATATTAAAAAAGCTATGGCTATATTTGAAACACAAAAATAGGGCTTTAATTCCAATCATTGATACATAGAAAAAAGATTATTGACTATGCTTACGGAAAATCAATGACTATAGAAGAAGATATTAAAAGTAAGCTACATGAAAAAAGAACGTAGAATTAACTAAGTTCTTTAGTTTTTATTATTAAGTTTTATATTTTACTAATTTTTATTTAGATAGTAATCCATAACATTTCTTACTTTAGGTACAGTTACATGACTACCACCTCTGCCTTTAACATCTTCAATAATCATTGCCATAGAAATCTTAGATGAATCAGGATCTACAGATGCATACCATCCATTTTCTGTTCCAGTAGTATCATCTTGAGATTTTTTAATTTCAGCTGAACCAGATTTTCCAGCAACTCTATGACCTGGAACTGCACCATCTGCAATAGTTGCACCAGAATCATTAACTAAGGCAGTAAATGCTTCAACTAAAGTTGGCAAGTTATCTTTTGATATTAAACCTTCCTTCCAAACCTTAGCTTCAGAATTTTCACTTGTAACTAACCTTGGTTGCATTATATTACCTTCATTAGCTAAAGTAGTGTAAAATAGTGCTACGTGAAGAGGTGTAACCATTACTTCACCTTGTCCATATCCTGTATCTGCTAATAATATATCTTTACTTAACTCACCATCATTTGAAATTTGTGAGGATTCCATTGGATATTCAAAAGATAGTTCCTCTGAAATTCCAAAATCCTTAAGTCCTTTAATAAATTTTTCACTTCCAAGATCTAATGCAACTTGAGCATAATAAATATTATCAGAGAAGTTAGCTGCATCTTTTAAATTTATAGGCTTACCTGGATCTATAACTCTTGTGATTTTATAATCACCCCAAGAACTATCTGGTTGCCACTTTAAACCCTGTATATCTATATTTGCATTAGGGTCTATAACTCCATTTTCAACTCCAATAATAGAAGTTAATAATTTCATAGTTGAACCTGGTGCATAAACTTTGTTAAATCTATTTAGCTCATCAGCATGATCGTTTTCTTCCCACTTTGCTTTTTGAGTTTTTGAAATGTAAGTAGTAAATATATTTGAATCATAAGAAGGAGCACTTACCATAGCAATTACTTCGCCTGTTTTAGGGTTTACAGCCGTAGCAGCACCTTTTTCGCCTGACATTTCGCTATATACTTTTTGTTGTAATGCGGAATCTATTGATAAAGTAATATTTTCTCCATCTTTGACTTCCTTGCTTGCAATAGTTATTTTATCATAGTCACGTTCTATATATATTTCAGCAGCATCTTCACCTTTTAGAGTATCTTCATATACTTGCTCTAATCCTGCTTTACCTATAAGGCTTGTATCATTATATCCCTTATCTTTATTTTCTTCTAATTCTTCAGCTGTTATGTTTCCTACATATCCAATTAATCTACCAAAGGCTTCTCCTCCAAGATAAACTCTTCCTATCTTTGAGTTAATTATAATGCCTTCTTCTTCTCTATTACGAAGAGAATTTAGTTTTGGATCATTTGGTAATATATCAACTAGAGGAATAAAGTGTTCGGGATTAGTGTTAGCTTCTAGCTTAGTAGTAATATTTTCTTCACTAATATCCAAGGCCTTTGCGATTTCAGATATTTTTTCTTGAAAATTAGCTTTATTAAAGTTAGCAGGGTAAATTCCTACTGTATTTATAGTTCCATCAGTAGCTAATAATTGCCCATCTTTATCAAGAATATCACCTCTTTTAGCTGGTGTTATTGAAACTCTAAGCTTATCATCTTTAAGCATGTTCGGAAAAATAAGTCCTTCATCCCAATTCAACTTATAAGAACCATCTTCTTTAACTAGAGATACTTTATAATCATCTAAAGATAAGTTTCCAGTTATGGTATCCATAGTTAATTTAAAAGGAATAGTAACACCATTATCATCTTTTACCTTATCTCCATTAATTTCAAAAGATAAGTTTTTAGCCTCAATGGCTGAAAAAATATTAGTATATCTCGAAATAAAGTCTTCTTCTGAAATATATTCTTTAGACTCACTAGTTAGCATTTCATACATAGCAGTATAGTCTGATTCAGCCCATTTTTCTGTAAAGTTATTAAATGACTTTTCAGCTTTACTTATACCTGAGCATCCATAAGATATCAGCATAAAGGTAAAAACCAAGGCAGATACTATAACTGATTTTAAATGTTTTTTATATTTCATAAATAATTAACCCCCTAAATATACATTTAATGTATAAATTATAACATTAAAAATTGTAATTTACATAATTTTAGTAAAATAAAAAATAATGTATATAAGTTGCGATAAATTTTTTATACCTTATTAAGCTGGTTCATATT
>NZ_JAWGSV010000168.1:0-6781 GCF_032552055.1 Clostridium sp.
GTTTAGAAAGTATGGTTCTATTTATGATGAAGAAAAAGATTTGAATAAGAATGATTTAATACAAAGACAAATAGTAACTAGCGATAAAGTTATTTCTAGTTTATATAATTTCTTAGAACCAGCATATATAGAGATTGTTGAAGGAATGGCATCTATATTAATTAGTGATTCAAATAGTGGAGATTTTAAGCTATTTGCAGTTCATAGAAACTTAGAAATTAAACCTAATATGTATTTCAATATTATTTCAATGACAGATCAAACAAAATTTAACTTAATAATACCATCTAGATATAATCTCAAGCTTGAGTTTTTAAATCCACCATATGTTTATAATCGAATATTACCTACTATAAATATACCTGAAATAATGGCTTATTATTATACAATAAAGAGTCCAAACTATAGGTTTAAAGGGGAAAAACATAATTTATATGAATTAACCTTTGTTGATAGGGGAACTTTAGATACATCAATTGACGGTGTTAATTATACATTAAATTCATCTGACTTAATTATATATGGAAAAAATCAGTTTCATACGCAAGCTGTAAATAATGATTTATCCTGTTCCTATTTAACTATTATGTTTGATATGAAGTGCGATGATGAGAGATTAATATGTAATAAAATATTTCATTGTAGGAAGGAATTATATAAGAGTATAAGAAAGTTTGCAAAAAATATATCAAGTGAAATACCATATTCAGAAAACTTAATTTTAAGCAATTTTCATGAGATTATTATTAGATTATTTCAATATGATTATTTAGATGTTGATGATGCAAAGCTACCTACAGAATCACAGCAACATTTCCAAGATGAGATATTAGAAAGAATACTTGCTTACATTAATAAAATGATTTGCTCCCCAATTAATATAGAAGAACTTTGTAGTAAATTTGCAATTTCAAGATCATCTTTACAAACATTATTTAAAAATAATTTAAATACATCACCTAAAAAATATATAAATGACTTAAAACTATCTAAAAGTAAGGAATTAATTAAAGAGAACAAGTATACAATTAGTGAAATAGCATTTATGTTAGGTTTTAATTCAATACACTACTTCTCTAGGGCATTTACTCAACATTATGAAATAAGTCCTAGTGAGTATGCTCAAACAGTATTTAAATAACAGAAAACCTATATAACATAGTTAAAATAAAAAACAGAGAAGGAGCTGCCTAGAAGGCAGTTCCTTCTCTGTTTTTTAGGAGTTATTAATAAATTGCTTAGCAAGTAAATTTTTATAAAGTATTTTGAATTGAATATCTAGATATAGTTATTACTACATTTTTAGCAACTTCGACCTCTACAGTTTCTTTTCCTGCAGATACAACCTTACCATATATACCGCCACAGAATACTACCTTCATACCTGCTTTTAATTCAACATGAATATCCTTTAGTTCAGAGGTTCTCTTTTTAATGTTTTTAGCAGATATAAATATTAATATTAGTGCAACTATTCCAGCTAATACTGCAACTGTAATACATGTCCATAAAACTACTTCCCAATTTACCATATTAAATACCATCCTCACATTCAATATCTTCATGAACCTTAAAATCAAACTTTACGACACCACTTTTACCAACCTCAATTGCTGATTCAGATAAAGAAGGCACATCATCTATAATATCTTTAGTCATAGATATTTCAAGGGCCATAGGAAGGTTTGTACCACCTACTACCTCCATTGGTTTTTCTAATTCCATCTTAACTTCAACTAAGGTTTTAAATGGTGAGCCACCAGCTAAGTCACTAAGAGCTAAAATACCATCACAATTGTTTAAATTCTTTAATGAAGCATAATATTTTTCTTTTAGAGATTCTGTAGAGTCTGTTTCTTCAAAATCAACATATTCTACATTATAAGTTTCTCCTGCAATTAGTTTTATAGATGTACGTAGTCCAGATGCAAAGTTTCCATGTCCGCTTATTATTAATCCTATCATTTTCATCATCTCCTAGAATAGATTATTAAATACTTAAGTAATAATTTTATTTACATGTGTAAGGGTATAATGTAACACCCTTAACAACACGATTTACCTCTCCAGATGGGCAAGGGTTATCAGGTGTTAAGCCTAGTGATAAGGACTTTAATACTGATAGTGTTTGAGCAAAAGTAATATAAGCTAATCCTAATTCAGCATTATTTAAGTTATGCTGAATATCATAAGCATATGTGTAATCAGCCAAAGACTTCATTTCGTCATAAGGCTTATTTGAAATTATAACTAACTTATTATTTTTTCTTTGGCTACTTATTTCCTTTATTAGATCAAATTCGTATTTATAAGTGTATTCATCATCACTTACATATACTACTGTTAATGTTGAATCATCAATTATTGATTTTGGACCATGTCTAAATCCTAAAGGTGTATCAAAGACTGAAACAGTTTTACCAGCTGTTAGTTCAAGCATTTTTAAAGAAGATTCTTGAGATACTCCCTTTAAAACATTACTACCTAAATAAACTATTCTATCAAAAGCAAATTCATCAACTATATTAGAGGCAATTTCAAAACCTTTATCTAAGAAAGCTTGAGTTGCTGAAGATATATTATTAATTACTGTAGATTTTTCATCTAATTTATCAAGGTTAAAGCATAGGTATGCTGCTAAATACATATTAGAAAAGCTAGATGTCATAGCAAAAGATTGGTCATGAGTTTCGTCAGTAAGATTTATTGCATAACAATTATTAAGTTCCTCTGCCATTTTAGATAAAGCACCATTTTTATTACAAGTTATGAATAGATTATATAAGTTATTAGAAACGGCACTAGCAGCCTCAACAGCTCCGATAGATTCAGGAGAATTACCTGAACGTCCAAAGCTAATTAATAATGTTGGTTTATTTCTTGATATATAAGATTCTGGAGAAGCAACTATATCAGTTGTTCCATAAGATTTAACTTTAAAGTTTAGCTTTTTATTTAAATAAGTATATAGTGAATTCCCTACAAATTCACTGGTACCAGCGCCAGTAAATATTACATCAAAGTCATCACAACCAATAACTTGATTAATAAAATCTTGTATGGACTTTTTACTTTCTTTAATTTGCGCTAATGTTTTTAACCATGTATTAGGTTGTTGATATATTTCTTTTAAGGTAAATGTAGAAGAGAATTCTTTCATTTTAGCCTCATCGAAATTAAAAATATTCATATGAACGTCCCCCGTCTTTAAATTATAGATTATTAATTCTAATTATAATAAAGAGTTTTTTAAATTCAATGGAAGTGGTGAAAGATGTAATATGTCTGTTGAAAAGTGCAAATATTAGCTTAATAAACTTATGTATAATTAGAGATAAAGTAGACAAGGGGGTATAGCATGTTAATACAAAGTAAAAGAGTTTGGATTGCTGATCAATTTATCCCAGCTCAAATTGAAATTGATGATAATAAAATAGTTAATATTTATACCTATAATGAAAAAGAAGGTGCTCACGATTATGGAAATAAGAGGATTGTACCAGGATTTATAGATATTCACTGTCATGGAGCATATGGATTCGATACAAATGATGCGAATGAACAAGGTTTAAGAATTTGGACAAAGAGAATAGTTAATGAAGGAGTTACGTCAATATTACCTACTACAATAACTCAAAGTAAAGAAGTTTTGACTAAGGCATTAGCTAATGTAGCCAAGGTAGTTGAAGAAGGATATGAAGGGGCAGAGATATTAGGAATTCATTTTGAAGGACCTTATCTTGATATGGAGTATAAAGGAGCTCAGCCAAGAGAATATATAGTCAAGCCTACAATTAAAGAGTTCCAGAGTTATCAAAGGGCTGCAAGGGGATTAATAAAATATGTAACCTTAGCAACTGAGACAGATGAGGATTATTCACTTACAGATTATTTATTTAATAATGAAGTAGTGGTTAGTATAGGACATTCAGCTGCTACATACGAAGAAGCTGTATTTGCCTTTGCTCATGGGGCTAGATCGCAAACTCATGTATACAATGGTATGACTCCATTTAATCACAGAAAAAATGGCCTAGTTGGAGCAGCTTTAAGAATTAAGGGAATGTATGGAGAGATAATATGCGATGGTAATCATTCAACTACAGCAGCGTTATATAATTTCTTCAATGCAAAGGGACCAGATTACGGAATTATGATTACAGATGCGTTAATGGCAAAGGGGTATGAGCCTGGATCTAAATTTATTTTCGGAGGAAATGAAATTGAAATCTATGAAGATGGTAGCGCTCATTTAGTAGAAACAAAAGGATTAGCAGGTTCTACATTAAGAATGAATGAAGGTCTTAGGATACTAGTTGAAGAAGCAATGGTACCGTTTAATTATGCTATTAATTCTTGTACTACTAATCCAGCAAAGTGCTTAGGTGTTGATAAACGTAAGGGAAGAATAGGAGTTGGATATGATAGCGACTTAGTAGTTCTTAATGATGATTATTCAGTGCTACAAACATTTTGTTTAGGAAAGGCGATGTTATAGTGAAGAAGAATGCAACAAATTTATCTGGAAATAACCTTTATTTAGATAGATATGGAGATACAGTCTATTACAATATATTTGATAAAAATGGATATATTGTATCTAAGCAGGTGGAGCAAAAGTTTAGGTTGTTTTATTATAGATACTCAATTATATTTATTGTAATGATTTTGCTTGGAGATTATTTTAATTCATTACAAAATACATTATTAGTGGGGGGCGGAGCTATAGTTTTAGTAGAACTATACTTTAGGCTTTTCTTTTTAAAAAAGTTAAAAGTAATTAAGGATTTTAAAAGAGAACGTAAGACTTCAATATTAGAGAGCACAATTAATAGCAAAGAAAAAGAGAAGACAATGATGAAGGCAATAGCTTATGTTCTATTAAGTATTCTTATTATTATAAATGCAATACAACAAAATTTTAATATAATATTTTTAATTTTAAGTGGATTAGTGGCAGTATATAGCTTTTATATTGCAATTATTAATACTATTGCTTTTAGCAGGATGAAAAAACTATAAATTACTATTTTATTAAAATGATTTTAGAAGGAGAAGTACTATGGAATTAATGACTACAAAACAAATGTTAAAAAAAGCTCAAGAAGAACATTATGCAGTATGTGCATTTAATGTTGAAAATATGGAGATGGTGATGGCAGTTATTAGTGCAGCAGAAGAAATGAATGCTCCTGTAATTATGCAAACTACTCCATCTACAGTTAAATATGCGGGACTTGATTATTTTCTAGCAAACGTAAAGGTAGCAGCAAGTAGAGCAAATGTACCTGTAGCTATGCATCTAGATCATGGATCAAGTTTTGAATTAGCATCACAAGCATTTAGAATTGGATATACTTCAATAATGATTGATGGATCTCATGGAGATTTTGAAAGCAATATTGAAGTGTCAAAAGCAGTTGCAGATATGTGTAAATCTTCAGGTATTGCAGTTGAAGCTGAGCTTGGAAAAGTTGGCGGAAAGGAAGATGACTTAGATGGTGGAGATGGAGATATATATACAGATCCATTAGAAGCTAAGGAGTTTGTTGAGAGAACAGGAGTGGACTCATTAGCAATTGCAATAGGAACAGCTCATGGAATGTATAAAGGAGAACCAAAATTAGATTTAGATAGATTATCAGCAATAAGAGAAGTTGTATCAGTTCCTCTTGTATTACATGGAGGCTCAGGTATTCCAGATTCTAAAGTTCAAGAAGCCATTAGAAGAGGAATATGTAAAGTTAATTATGCAACAGAACTTAGAATTGCTTATACAACAGGGGTAAGTGAGTATCTTTCAGAAAATCCAGATACAATAGATCCTAAAAAGTATAATAAGGCTGGATTTGATGAAGTTAAAAAGTTTGTAAAAGAAAAAATAAAAGTATGTGGTTGTGAAAATAAAGCTTGAAAAATTAGATAACACTTATAAACTCAGATAGATTTTATTTATCTGAGTTTTTTATTTTAATCTAATTTTAATCTTTCTTATATTTTAGATTAATTTTCTAGACGTATTATATAACCATAGTAGATGAGAAATAAAAACTATGGAGGTAATGATAATGGAAAGAAATGAAATGATTGAAATTTTAATGGGAAAGGTTAATGTTAGTAAGGAAGAGGCTACAGAAGCCTTAGAAAATTGTGATTGGGATCTTCTAGATACAATTATTTATTTAGAGAGAAAAGGTAAAGTAGAGAATAATGAAACTACAACTATAATTGAGGTGCAATCAGAAAGTCAAAAGGAAGAAAAGAAAAAAGGGCATAAGAGCCATGATGAAAAATGCGGTGGTATTGGTGAAATAGTTGGAAGAGTATTTAGATTTATAGGTAAGGTATTAAAAAAGGGAAATGAAAATTACTTTGAAATAAGAAAAGAAAATGAAAAACCTATAAGAATATCTTTAACTATATCAGTATTATTATTAATATTTTTATTTGTACCAAGTGCTATACTATTAGTAGTGGGATTATTCTGTGGATATAAGTATTCTGTAGTTGGTCCTCATATTAATTATGAAGGCGTAAATGATATATTTGATAAGGTATCAGAATCAGCAGATACAATTAAAAAGGATTTTAAAGAAGGATATGAGAACAATTAACAGTTAATAATTAATAATTAACAGTTAAGGAGATAAATTGTTCCAAATTATTGAAAGTGAATTAGTAAATATTTTAAAGAGTTCTTATAATATATTGAAAGCCCCTGTTAAAAAAACAGAGGTTTTTTCTTTATAGTTGGTATTAGTGATTGACTTTAGAATATGGA
>NZ_JAWGSV010000169.1:0-6727 GCF_032552055.1 Clostridium sp.
ATTAAAATAGTAGCTATATCAGTTTATATTCTGGTATAGCTATTATTTTTTTATATAGTTAAAAGAATGTAAATTCTGATATAAAAGTCCCCTTTATAATGAATTGTTTTTTATAAACTTCGGATAATAAATAGTAAGAAAATAAAAAAGGGGGAGTTTATCATATGGAAACAGAGAATAGAGTAGATAAAGAATATTATATATTGATAAAAAAGGTGTTTAAATGGGTATTACTTAGTATTTTATTAGCAATACCAATTGGCATTGTAGTAGGTTTATATAATAGGATATTAACTGCTGCAAATAGTTTTAGAAAAGAACATGAACTATTAATATTATTTTTGCCAATTGCAGGAGTTATAATTACCTTTATGTATTTGCGAACAAAAAGAAATGCCTATTCAGGAGAAAACTTACTTAAATCAGATGTACAATTAGCAGCTAAGGATATACCTTTTTATATGACATTTGTAGTTTTTTTAGGATCATTATTAACTACATTTTGTGGAGGATCTGCAGGTAAAGAAGGGTCTGCTATTTCTATGGGAGGAACTCTTGGAGATTTTATTGCTAGAAAGTTTAACCTATCGGATGATGAACAAAGAACTCTTGTTATTTCCGGAGTAGGAAGTGCCTTTGGAGTAATATATGATGTACCCTTTGCTGGAGCAATACTTGGAATGGAGCTTATATTAAAGGGGAGGTTTCATTACTCAGCCTTAATTCCTGCATTTTTTACTACAGTAGTATCTAATGAAATTGCTATAAGGATTGGAAGTAAGGCGATTCAATACCCTAATTTAATTTTAGATGATTTAAATTTAATAGTAATTGGTAAGCTGATTATATTAGGAATTATCTTTGGAATAGGTGGATTTATATTTAATTTTGTTTTAGATAACAGCAGTAAAGTTTATAATAGAGTAACTAAAAATCCTTATATAAAAGCTATTTTAGGCGGGGGAATTACTATAATTTTATTTTTCCTAGTTGGAGATAACTACAATGGATTAGGTCAATCTTTTATAAATGAATCTTTTAATAATTATGTAAGTATAGTGGATCCTATATTAAAGATAGTATTTACTGCGGTGGCTTTAGGTTCAGTATTTCAAGGAGGAAGAGGACATCCTACTTTTTTTGTAGGTGCAACATTAGGAAGCTTTGTGGCTAAATATATTAATTTACCTTTACCCTCAGTAACGGCTTTAGGGATGATAGGAGTATTTTGTAGCGCTACATCTTTGCCAATGACTTCAATAGCAATAGCTCTTGAGTATTTTGGAGGTGAAGAAATGGTGGCAATTATTTTAGTTATGACTATAAGTTATATTATTTCCGGATTTTATGACATTTTATATAAGAGGAAATTGCCTAAGGGAAAAGCTATGTTATTTGAAGGATATGTTCATAAGAATAAAGAATAATATCAATAAATGTATAGTATAAATTTTAGGTCATAAAATAATGCTGAAAGAAATTTTAAGGAGGATTAAAATTGAAGAGTAAAAATAAAAAATATTTAATTATTACTTTATGCATCCTTGTTATTAGCATTGTAACATTAGTTTTTTCTAATATTAAAAAAGAAGATGAAGACCTAGCTGTTATTGCAGAAAAGGTAAACAATACTATAATTCCAAAACCATTAAATTATAAAGAGGCAGAAGGTAAGTTTACATTAAATAAAGATACAAAAATATATGTAAAAGGTAATACAGAAGAAGAAACTACAGAAATTACTAAAATTGCTGAGTATTTAAAAGAAAAGTTAAGCCCTTCAACAGGGTATGAATTTACTATAGTAAAAAATGAAGTACCTAGTGGAAATAGCATTTACTTAACTACAGTTGAAGGAAAAGAAGAAATGGGAAATGAAGGATATGAGTTAACTACCACTGTTGATGGAATAATATTAAAGGCATATAAACCTGAAGGATTATTTAGGGGAATTCAAACTATTAGACAACTATTACCTGCTGAAATAGCAAAAAGTAATATAGTTAATAATGTTGAGTGGAGCATTCCTGCATCTACTATAAATGATAAACCTGAATATCCATATAGGGGATTTATGATAGATGTAGCAAGACATTTCTTCCCTGAAGATGTTATAAAACAGCAAATAGACTATGCAGCTCAATATAAAATAAATAGATTACATTTGCATCTTACTGATGATCAAGGTTGGCGTATTGAAATTAAGAAATATCCTGATTTAACTCTTATAGGAGGAAGTACTCAAGTCGGTGGCGGACCAGGTGGATATTATACTCAAGAGCAATTTAAAAGTATAGTTCAATATGCAGCAGATAGGTATATAGAGATAATACCAGAAGTAGATATGCCAGGACATACTAATGCAGCTTTAGCTTCCTATGGATTTTTAAATCCAGATGGTAAAAAGAAACCGTTATATACAGGGATTGATGTTGGCTTTAGTACATTAATGACAGACAATGAAAAAACCTATGAATTTATTGAAGATGTAGTAAAAGAAATTTCAGCAATTTCACCATCAAAGTATTTTCATATGGGTGGAGATGAAGCTGATAGTACTAAAAAAGAAGATTATGATTATTTTGTAGGAAGAGTATCTAAAATAGTTCAGAAATATGGGAAGACACCTATAGGATGGGATCCGATAGATACAGCTCCAGAAATAAACTCTAGTACTATACTTCAAAATTGGAAGGATTCAAACGAAGCAGCTAGAGAAAAAAATATGAATATGATAATATCTATAGCTAGTAAAGCATACTTAGATATGAAATATAATAGTGCTACTCCATATGGATTAGACTGGGCAGGATATATTCCAGTAGAAACAGCATATAATTGGGATCCAACTGATTATGCTCCTAGAAATTTAGTTTTAGGAATAGAATCGCCTTTATGGACTGAAAATATTGCTACTGAAGATGAAATGGAGTTTATGATATACCCAAGATTATTAGGGTATTCAGAAATAGGATGGACTCCAAAGAGTTCAAGAAATTGGTCAGAGTATAAGGTTAGATTAGAAAGACAAGGACCAAGGATGGAGAATGAAGGCATAAATTATTATAAGGATAAAAGTATATGGAAAAATAAATAATAAATAAAAGGTGCTGTGTCACAATGAAAAATTATTCATTCTTAATTTTTCATTGTGACACAGCATCTTTATCTTATAACTTACCATAGAACCTTTTTATTTTAAGAACATTATATTTCTATTTCTTCAGCTTTAATTTTATAATTAGCATCAGTATATGCTTTTTTAATATAGTACACAGATCCGAGGATTGTTAAAAAATATCCTACAAGTAGATCTTTTATAAAAGGAGATCTGACTTCCGGTTCTAATAAAAATGATGGTACCGACTTTAAGGCATCAAATAATGTTATATCATAATAACTTTTAAATTCTGAATAAATAGTTATAGCTAATGACATATGATTTGCAAAATAAACCATAAATAATGTTATTAATGATGTAATTACAATACCAGATATGTTTAATTTTCCACCAAATAGTTGATATCCTTTTATACAGCATATAGCGATAACTAAACCTGCAATAGAAGTAATATAATTCATTTGATAAAGTACTATCCAAAGGATAGAGCCAAGGAGTTCCCCTAAAAATCCTCCAACTATTCCTCCAACTATATTATTCTTTTTAGCTTTAAAATTATTTTCATTTTCAGATATAGTGTTTTTTATTTCAAGCTGGCAATCTTTGCAAGAAGGAACGATAGTGTAGTTTACTAAAAAAGGAGATAAACTTTTATTTTCACCACAAAATTCACAGCAAGTATTTAAGCTGTTAAGTGTAGCAAAATCTATTAGTTCATTTAATATGGATATTAAAATGTCTGCCTTCATGTATTTTCTATATTGCGGACTGTATTGAAGTCTAATAGTGAAATCTTTATAGGAAGCATAATTAAGTTTTTTAAATTGATTCTTTAAATCAATAAGAAATAAATTTAATTTATCAATTTGTGAATTATCAGTAATTTTTAAAGGTAAGTCTATAATATAGATTGAATTAACATTATTTATTGATATAGTATAACCACGATATACACCGTAAAGGCATTGAGGTTTGTCTATATAATTTATATTTCTTAATTCAGAAAGATTTAAAAGTAGTTTATCTTTCATTTAAAATTTCCCCCTTATATAAGGTGAATAATTTTACATATTACCAATTATACCATTATATGCAAAAAGTTTCGATAATAAATTTTTTTATATATAATTGTACATACTATATTTGTAATAACCATGAAAGGAGATATAATATGGAGAGAGTACATTATAAAATTAGTGGTATATCTAATGAAAATATGAAGACACAAGTTAAAAATTCCTTAGACAATATAGAAGGCGTTGATGGAGTTTGTGTAGATATGGCAAGAGGTACAATTGAAGTAATCTATAATAAGCCAGCAACTGAAGCTGAAATTAAATCTTGTTTAGAAAATTCGGGACACCAAATTCAATAGATAAGGAGAAATAGTCTGTTTTTGAAAAATATAGGCTATTTTCATAGAAAATATTGACAATATATAGTAGGTGTATAATAATAATTATAAAATAGAAAATTGCTAGGGGTGCCATAAGGCTGAGAAATAGATAATCTATTAACCCTTGTACCTGAACTGGATAATGCCAGCGGAGGAATGCTTTAATAATTTTAAGATTTTATAAGATATTAAATTTTTATTGAAGATTAGGCTATATTCATTTGGAGTATAGTCTTTTTTATTTTACAACTATAATTAAATATTTTCTGTCTCTATTTTCTGCAGAAAAATTTAAGTTGAAATATAAAATTTATGGAGGATGGGTTTATGAAATTTACTGATATTTTATTTGAGGATGTAAGGGAGCTTTGGGGAAAGTATTTAGAGCATCCCTTTGTTAAGGAAATAGGAGAAGGAACTTTAGATAAAGAAAAGTTCAAAAATTACCTAGTTCAAGATTACTTATACTTAAAAGAATATGCCAAGGTTTTTGCTATGGGTCTTGTAAAAGCAGAGAGCTTAAGTGATATGAATTTATACTATGGCTCTATTAAGGGGATATTAGAAGATGAAACAGAAGTTCATACTAATTACTTAAAGTACTTTGGAATAGATCAAGATAAGGTATTTGATAATAGAAAAGAAATGACAACAGAAAGTTATACAAGCTATATGCTTGGAATTGGATTGAAAGGTGACTTAAAGGAAATAGCCATGACTATATTACCCTGCGCATGGAGTTATCAATTTATAGGTAGAAGTCTTTATGAAAAGCATAAAGATACCTTAGATAATAACTTTTATAAGCCTTGGATAGAAGAATATTCTTCAGTTGAATTTGAAGAAGGTAGTGAAGTCTGGAAAAATCATATAAATGATTTATGTAAAGATATTTCAGAAAAAGAGGCAGAAAACTTAAGAGATATATTTATGAAATCTAGCCTATATGAAATGGATTTTTGGGATATGGCTTATGGAAATAGAATGAAGTAATATTTATTAGAATGTTAAGGTGTAATAATATAGTAGAATTGCTAAAATTATTATGATATATTATTCTCAAAAGAAAAAGTGTACTAAAGATAAGGGGGAAAAGGTATTGAAACTTCAAGTAGCAATAGATAGGGTTTCTATAGAGAAGGCAATAGAAATTATTGAGGAAGTAAAGGATTATGCAGATATTATAGAAATAGGAACATCATTAATTAAAGATTTTGGATTAGAATCAGTTCGTAGAATTAGAGAAAAGTTTCCTAGCATAACAATATTAGCAGATATAAAAACAGTAGATGAGGCAGAATATGAATTTGAAGCTATATATAATGCTGGAGCTGATATAGCAACAGTACTTGGTTGTTCATCTGTAGAAACTATAAGAATTTGCAAGAAGGTAGCTAATAAGTATAAAAAAGATTATTTAATAGATTTAATTGAAGTCCCGAGGGAAAAGCAGGAAGCTTTAAAAGAGTTTAGTGATGGGATTATTTGCGTCCATATGCCAAGTGATAATAATGGACAAGGCTTAGAAAATCTTATAAATTCATCACTAGAAAATCTAAAAGGTTTTAATAGATTAGCTGTAGCTGGTGGAGTTAGAAAAAATAGTATAAATTTTATAAAAGAATCTAATTTTCATATAGCTATAGTAGGTGGTGCTATAACTAAAGCGAAAGATATAAAGAAAGAAGCTAAGGAATTAAAAGAACTACTGGGAGATGAAAAGAATGGAAGTTTTTAATGTAATATTAGATGAAATTAAGGAAGTTTTAGATCAGGTTAATGCTTTAGAATTTAAAGATGCTGCTGTATCTATTAAGAAAGATAGAAGAATATTTGTAGACGGTGAAGGGCGTTCTGGGCTTATGGCTAAAGGATTTGCTATGAGACTTATGCATTTAGGTTATGAGACTTATGTAGTTTCTGAAACAATTACTCCTGCATTGAAAGAAGGCGATTTATTTATTGCTGTTTCAGGTTCAGGAAAAAGTACTAATATAATTTCAGATACAAAGAAGGCAAAGAAACTAGGCTGTGAAATTTTAGTATTCACAAGTAATAATGTATCAGAGTTAGCTAAATTAGCAGATAATATAGTTATAGTTCCAGGAACAGTAAAAGGTGATACAGGAACTGATAGAAAATCTATTCAATTACTAAGTTCACTATTTGATCAAAGTATCCATATAGTATTAGATGGATTATGTTTATAC
>NZ_JAWGSV010000170.1:0-6724 GCF_032552055.1 Clostridium sp.
GATATTACTAGTATAAAGCATACTTACAATCACATAACTAGGGATAGGGGTGGCGTGCTAAAAAATTATATGAAAGAAAGTGGAGATTTAATGCTACTTGGATCTTCTGAATTATCATCCCATGTAGATCAAAATCCAATTAATTTCTTCCCATTTCAAGGAGCTAATTATGATGTAAGTATATATGGAAGAGCTTATACACAATCCTTACAACATGGAACAATTTTAAGTAATATAAGTGATTTAAATAAAGATGATAAAGTCGCAATTGTAATTTCAGCACAATGGTTTGGAAATGAAAATGGAATAAATGGAAATGATTTCTTAGTTAATTTTTCAGAACAGCAATTTTATAATTTTTTTAATAATGATAAGATTAATAAAGATACAAAAATTTATTACGCTAAAAGAATTTCTGAACTTCTAAGTAATAGTGACGAATATGGAGAAGAGAAAATATTTGCAAATTTATATTATAAAGATAATTTAATTTCTAATTCAGTATTAGCAGTACTAAAACCGTATTATTACTCAAAGGAATATTTGCTAGGATTAAAAGATAAAGTACAAACAATAAAATTATTAAAAGATTGTCCTGATAAAACTGAAAAGAATTTAAAAAGTGTTAATTGGGAAGAGGAATATACAAAGGCAGAGGAACAAGCTGAAAGCAAAGTAACTAATAATAATTTATTTGTAGAAGATGAATATTATGATACTTACTTAAGAGATAAATATGATACTTTAAAAGATGCCTGGGTAGATATTGATTTATTGAAATCCAAGGAAATTGAAGATTATGAATTTCTACTTAATACATGTAAGGAACTAGGCATACAACCTCTTATAATATTGATGCCAGTTAATGGCTTATATTATGATCATTTAGGATTAACTTTAGAAAAGAGAACAGAATTCTATACAGAAATTGAAAAGATGGCAAAAGACAAAGGGTTTGAGGTATTAAATCTTCAAAATAAAGAATATGAAAAGTATTATATGTTTGATGTAATGCATTTAGGATGGAAAGGATGGCTAACAATAAATGAAGAAATGGCTAAATATTTTCAAGGAAAATAAAGAGTTATTGGATAGTATTATACTTACATTTACAATTATAGCTATGTTTCTAATATTTGTAGTTTCTACTATTAAAGATTTACCATTTGTATATAATCAATTTTAAAGAGGAGATTTAAAAATGAGAATTTTAGAAAATATAAAATTATACTCAAAAGAAAATAGAGTAGCAGCTGTGGTAGATGGAGAAGAATTAACATATAAAGAATTAGAAAAAAGGTCTAATGCCTTAGCTTATTATCTTTTAAAAGAATTTAATGAAGATAGAACACCTGTTGTTTTATATGGTAATAAAGAAAATGATATGCTTGTAGCTATGATGGCTGCTTTAAAATCTGGGCGAGCTTATGTTCCTGTAGACATAACATTTCCAAAAGATAGAATAGAGAATATATTAAAAGAAGTAAATCCTAAAGTAGTAATAAATTGTACTACAGATAGTATTGATGTAAGCTCAGATATTATAAGTCTAGATAGATTAAACTTCATTTATAATAATTATGGAGAGAATGAAATTGATAGCAAGTACTGGGTGAAAGATGATGAAAATTGTTACATTTTATTTACTTCAGGAAGCACAGGTAAGCCAAAGGGAGTACAAATAAGTAAAAATAACTTAGATTTCTTTACTGAGTGGTTTACAGAGTACTTAAAGGTAGGAAATGAAAATAAATCAATTTTAAATCAACCATCATATTCATTCGATTTATCAGTTATGCCTGTATATTTAGGGTTAATAAATGGTAAGAAGTTATTTAGTTTATCTAAAAAAACTTTAGAAAATATGAAAGAAACTTTCAATGAACTGAAAAAGTCAGATATGAGACTTTGGATTTCAACACCTGCTTTTGCAGCAATGTGTATGCAGGATGATTCCTTTAATAATGAATTAATGACTAACATTGAAACTATGTATTTCATAGGGGAAATATTACCTAGTAAACTTGTAATAGATATAAGAAAAAGATTTCCTAATGTTAGAATAATAAATAGCTATGGGCCAACAGAAGCAACAGTAGCTATAACAGGAATAGATATAACACAAGATATAATTACTGATAATAAAGAGTTACCTATAGGATATCCTATGAAAGGATCTATTATAAAAATATTAGATGATAATAATAATGAAGTTAAAGATGGCGAAAAAGGCGAAATTACTATATATAGTAAAAGTGTAAGCAAAGGTTATTACAATAATGATGAAATGACAGCAAAGGTATTTTTTAATGAAGTTATTGATGGGAAAGAGTATAGAGCCTATAAAACAGGAGACTTAGGTTATTATAAGGATGGAATTTTATACTTTTGTGGAAGAAAAGACTTTCAAATAAAGCTAAATGGTTTTAGGATTGAGCTTGAAGATATAGAAAACAATTTGAGAAAAGTAAGTAATATAAAAAACACTATAGTTTTACCAGTATATAGAGAGCAAAAAGTATCACATTTAGTTGCCTTTGTTATTTTAGAGGAGGAAACAGGATTAAGTAATCTAAAGAATACCTTAAAGATAAAAGATGAGCTTAAGAAGTATATTCCAGCTTACATGATACCGAAGAATATTAAGGTAGTGAAAGAATTCCCTATGAATAATAACGATAAGGTAGATAGGAAAAGGCTTATGGAGGAATTTAAGTAATGAAATTAGCACAATATGGAGATTATCTATATCTATATATATTATTATTGTCATTTATTCCTGCAATAATATTAGGAATCAGGGGTAAGAATATTAAACATTACGGAGCCTTGATATCAATATTAATGGTTGGATTAATAATTGGTACGGGGAAAAATAATTTACTATTATTTATAATGTTTATAGTAGGAGAGTTTATAGTAATATTTAGTTATTTATTTATAAGAAGAAAGACTGATAGTAAAATAATTTATTATATAGCCTTATTTGTATCAATATTACCATTAATAATTACAAAGACTTCAATTTTTACTAGATTCGGGCCGTTAGGATTTATTGGGTTATCTTATTTAAACTTTAAAACTATACAAATAATTATTGAAATATATGATGGAGCTATTAAAGATGTAAAATTCTATACATTAGTATATTTTATAATTTTCTTTCCAACATTAAGTTCAGGGCCAATTGATAGATATAGAAGGTTTGAAGCAGACATAAATAAATCTATTGAAAAAAGAGAATACTTAGATGAATATCTATATGTAGGTATAAGAAAGATAATTATTGGATTAGGATATAAGTTTGTTTTAGCATACTTAATTAATACTATGTGGATGAGTAAAGTTCCAGCAGATATTACATTCCTTAATGGATTAAGTTACATGTATGCATATAGTTTATATTTATTCTTTGATTTTGCAGGATATAGCTCCTTTGCAGTAGGCACAAGCTATATATTAGGAATTAAGACGCCAGACAACTTTAATAAACCATTCTTAAGTAAGGATATGAAAGAGTTCTGGACGAGGTGGCATATTTCATTATCAAAATGGTTTGGAGACTATATATATTCTAGGATAGTATTAAATTCTATGAGAAAAAAGAGATTTAAAAGTAGATTTACTGCTTCTCATGTAGCTCAAATAACCACAATGTTAGTAATGGGGATATGGCATGGATTAAGCTCCTTTTATATTATATATGGATTATATCAAGGTATAGTACTAGTTATTACAGATATAATTCAAAGAAAATGGAAGTACTATAAGAAACATAAAAAAGAAAAATGGTTTCAATATGTTCAAATTGTCGTTAATTTTAATGTAGCATGCTTTGGGCTATTCATATTCTCAGGATGGCTTTTTAGATAAATATTATAGGAGGAATTAAAATGTTAGATAAAGTATTAAATATTTTAGAGGAAGTAACAGAAACAGACGAAATAAGAGAGGATCTAGACTTAGATCTATTTGAAGCTGGTCTTTTAGATTCTCTTGGAATTATTGAAGTATTATTAAAATTAGAAGAAGTTTTTAGCATTAAGCTTCAACCTACTGATTTAGAAAGAAAAGATATGGCTACAGTAAATAATTTAGTATCATTCTTAGAAGGATATATAGCAAATAACAATTAATAATAAACAATGTATAATTAAGGTATAAACTCCTACGGGGTTTTTTGAATTAATATATTTTTAGTGATTGCCGTGGAATTACTTATTATTCTTATTTTTTATATATTATAAATTGTGAATTGCAAAAAAGGCTGCCTATAAGTAGGTAGCCTTTTCTAAGTTTTTTAGTTAAGTATAAGTATTTATCTAAGGACAAACTCTTCGATAGCTTTTCCAACTCCAGAGTTATTATTAGTATCAGTGATATAATCTGCTACTTCCTTTACAATATCTAAGCCGTTACCCATGGCAACTCCAACTCCAGCATATTTAATCATTGAAATATCATTTTCTGAATCTCCAATACACATTACTTCTTCAGGTTTAATTCCTAAAGACTTTGCAAGGTAAGCAACGGCATTACCCTTTGAAGAGTTACCCATCATAATCTCAAAATTATTATCTCCTGAGCTAACTACGTGAAGCTTATCACCAAAGGTATCTTTTAATTCTTCTTTAGCAGCCCATAAATTATCTTTATTTTCTCCTTCTTCAATTACTATGCCTTTAAGAATATTACCTTGAAAATCTTCAATAGTCGGAATAATGTCTTCACATACTAAAAACTTTACCTTTTTTTCTTCTGGTAAGTCTTGATTCATAATGTAATAAGCGTGGTTTTCAGGAATAAAATCCTCCCTAATTAAAGTATCCCAGCTATTAAAGTTAACAGTTAAACCATGTTTTTTTACAATATTATAAATTTCAATAGCAACATCCTTTGGCATAGGATTTTCTAAAATTGCAGTATCATTAAATTTATTTTTTATATAAGATCCATTTGAAGCAATAACAGGAGTATCTATTCCAATTAAGTCAGAATAATATCTTGCAGAGCAAAATAATCTTCCAGTAGTAATGGCTATGTTAACACCAAGCTCACTTGCTTTTTTTAGAGCTTCTTTATTTCTTTCACTTACTTCATGATCACTATTTAATAAAGTACCATCCATATCAATACAAATTAATTTACTATTTTTTTTCAACTTCTCTACCTCCCTTAGGAAAAATACATAAATTTTCCCTATAAATAGTATAAGCCAAAACTTAAGAAATTAAAAACCTTTATTGAAATTAATTATCAGTAAAATATGTAAAAAAATTCAAATAATACTAGACTAAAGAACATATGTTTGCTAAAATGTAATTAATAAAGAGAAAATTATAATAAAGGGTAAATAAAATATAAAATATTAAGGAGGGAGAGTGCTGTCGCACAATAAATAATTAAGAATGAATAATGAAAAATTAATGAAAAAATTCCTATAGGAGTTTTAAAAAGTAATTAATTTTAGTAATTATGTAAGAATTACATAAATAATTCTTAATTTTAGCTGGTAATGCGACAGCCTCATAAGATTATATGATGGAAGTAAAGGAATTACTAATTAAAGCTAAAGATGGAAACAACATTGCATTAGAAGAAATTATAAAGAAACATGAACCATTAATTTATAACACAATGATTAGTTTTTATGTAAAAGGATACGATAAAGAGGATATTAGACAAATAGCTACACTTTCCATAATAAAAGCAGTGAAGAGCTGTAAGATAGAATTAAGCACAGGATTTTCAAGTTATGCTAAAGAAATAATAAGAAATGATATATACAAGGAAATATCAAAGGTAGAAAAACAATACTATAAACATAAGGAATCAAATGAAATTGCAATGGTAATAGATATAAAAGAAATTGCAGACGAAAGTACCAATATAATTGAAGATTATATAAAAAGTGAAGATAAAGAAATACTTATAAAGGAAATAAATCTTTTAGAAGAGGAAGAAAGAGCTTTACTTAAGGCTATATATGTAAAGAATATTACATTAAAGAAATATGCAGAAGAAAAAGGACTAGAATACCATAAAGCAAGATACCAAAAAGACAAGATTATTCAAAAATTAAGACTAAAACTTAAAAGAGAAGATTAATAACATAAAAAATGAATCATACTAATGCGGAAGGATGACTTGGAGATTACAACGTAATCCAGAGTATTAGTATGATTCATTTTTTTATAGTATTAGGGATTTAAGTTTTGAAAGGGCACGCTTTTTTAGGCAATTGCAGTAATAGTAGTCTTTCTTTACAGCTCTTGCATATTTGCTTAAGTTGGCGGATGTATTATCTATATACAGGAATTTTATAATACTTAGTTCTTCAGGCTCTAATTTATTTAGGGCCTTTTTTAGTTCTTCTACTAGTATATTATTTATTGCAGTTTCTTCTAGGGAAAAGTTAGTATCTATTAGTGCATCTGAATAGCTTTGGTTTGATTCTTCATTTACTATATCTATACTAAGTTCATCATTAGATCTAGCTTCTTTTCTTATAAGAGCCCTATAGCAGTTTTTAATACTAAAAGCTGCATAGGCAGTGAAGGCTTTAGGGTCCCTAGATAAGTCGAATAATTTAATTGCATGAAGTAAATTAGTTATACCTATTTGAATTAGCTCTTCATAATTTCTATTCTTAATAAACACCTTTTTAGACTCTCTAATAATAAGGGGGGTAAATGCTTTTATAATTTCATTTTTAGCATCATGT
>NZ_JAWGSV010000171.1:0-6714 GCF_032552055.1 Clostridium sp.
GCTCTAATTAATTCTAGTCTGACAAGCTTTATTCCTATGATTATATTAATTCTTTTAAAAGTTAAACCAAATGGCGCTATTATAATGTCAATCTGGCTAATTAAAGGGTTTGCTTTCTTCGGGAAAAATATACTGAATATTTGGCCTATTATGATTGGCGTCTATTTATATTCAAAATATAAAAAAGAACCATTTTCAAAGTATGTATTAACAGCACTTCTTTCAACTACCCTTGCACCTACAGTAAGTCAATTTAGCTACACCGGACATTTTCCTAGTTATTCTGCAATAATTCTTGGCTTCTCTCTTGGAGTATTTACAGGTTTTATATTGCCTCCTATAGCTAATCATTGTTTCAATTCTCATAGTGGGTACAACCTGTATAACGTAGGATTTGCAGCTGGATTATTTGCTACTCTATTAATGGCAATCTTACGAGCTTTAGGCATAGAATTTCCATCAAGATTAATATGGAATGTAGGTTCAAATCGCATATTTTCTATAATATTATTTTCCACATCAATATTTTTAACTATTATTGGTTTATACAAAAATAAAAACCTAATTACAGATATGAAGAATATCTTTAAGAAATCAGGAATTTTACCTAGTGATTTCTACCAAGATTTTGGACAAACCACTTACTTTAATATGGGAATCTTAGGTTTATTATCCACAACCTTAGTTTTAATTGTCAATGGTGACTTAAATGGACCAACTATCTCTGCAATCTTCACTATTATTGGTTTCGGAGCTTTTGGTAAACATTTACAGAACGTTATCCCAGTTATTATAGGAGCTTTAATTGGTGCCTTTATTAACATTGATCCTATAAATTCTCCATCCTTAATATTATCAATACTATTTTCAACAGCCCTTGCTCCTATTGCAGGAAAATTTGGCTGGATAGCAGGAATATTAGCTGGTGTCCTTCATGTAAATATGGTTAGTAATATTGGATACCTTCATGGTGGATTAAATCTATACAATAACGGCTTAGGGGCAGGATTTGTAGCAATGCTACTTGTTCCAGTTCTAAAAGCCTTTAAAGAAAGTGGACAAGTAAATTGAAATGCTACACATTTTATTAATGAATTAATGACCTATTTATATAAGTTAGATTCAAAAAATATTCAGGTTAACTTACATAGAGATGAAAATAAAACTTTTTTCTTATCTCTGGAGAAGTTCATAATATTGATGATACTGAATTAAATAGGCTAAAAACAATATTAAATACCCAAAGACAACATGAAGTGGAAGAATACTATTGGCACTTAGGTGGATAAAGCGATGCCGAAAGATATCTTTCTTTAGTTGGAATAATGATAGATGATGTAAATATATCATCTAAAAATAATATCTTATCTTTAGATATATAGAAATTAATATTATTCTTTTGGATATGCCTCCTTTGTTAGTTGTAGTCGGCAAACCTGCATCCTTCCTATTGGAGGCTTTTTTATACTCATAGCTAAAAGCCTTCCGGAACCACAGGTAAAACCTATGGTATTCTTTATACAAAAACATAGACATTTGAAGTGAAAAATTTCAAATGTCCACTATTAATATATTTAGAATACCACTAATTAAAACTATAATTTCACAAGATCTCTAGTAATGAGCATAAATAAAACTCTTTTATAAACTTATCGTGATTTTGTAAATATTGCAAGTTTTATAAATATAACATAGATTTTTACCATTTTCAGAAGAAAAATAAACACTGCTATTAGAAAAAATATTTAAAAAATTATGTGATTAAAAGTCAAAAAATATTTTAGTATCAAATCCGTTTTAAGAACG
The DNA here is from genome assembly GCF_032552055.1 of Clostridium sp. Classification (GTDB taxonomy): domain Bacteria; phylum Bacillota; class Clostridia; order Clostridiales; family Clostridiaceae; genus Clostridium. The sequence continues at coordinate 1,807 of NZ_JAWGSV010000171.1, forward strand.
AATAACAGATAGTTATAATAATATAATAAACCACCCGTTTATCGGGTGGTTCTTATTAATATATTTCTGCTACTCTAACAACTAAATTCGTTCCATATTTATATCCTGTTGCATTCATACATAATAAACCTGCTTCATTATTTTGAGTGAATTTTAGATCTTCATTATTATCTATCCATCTGATTCCATTTACTTTTTCAAAGAAATTAGTAAAAGTTCTTGGATTATCTCCTTCTCCTCCTAATGTAACATTTTTATTTCCAACGATTTTTAAATCATGAATAAACAGATATATTTTTCCTTCCTTAGTTTTTAATGCAAAATCCTTTCCTTGAGACTTTATTTCACAAGGTTTTCCTTCGTATATAGCTTTACCATTAATATTCATCCATTGTCCTATAACCTCAAGCATAGCTTCTTGCATTCTTGTTATATTTCCATCTTTATCAGGCCCAACATTCAGAAGATAATTTGCCCCGACTTTTCTACATGCACATAGTGTTTCTATAAGCTGAGCTGTTGATTTGTAATTAAAATCATTTTTAGCAATTCCCCAATGGGAATTCATAGTTTGACACATTTCTCCTGATACATACTTACTCATATTGCTTCTATCTATAGGCGTTGGTAATCCTTGTTCGAAAGTAACACTATCTATTTCATTATGCTCAAGTTGTCCACGTCTACTTAAACCAGTATTGTTTATTATCATTGCATTAGGCTGATATTTTCTTATAGTTCCATATAATTCATCAAGCTTCCAATCTGCACCTCTCTTGTCCCAATTTCCATCAAACCAAAATCCACCTATTTCTCCATACCTTGTGCAAAGAATTTCTACAGATTTTCTTAAATACTCAAGATAAGTGTTAAAATCAGTTTTATAATTTTTTTCATGCCAATCTAAGGTTGCATGGTAAAGTATAGGAACTATACCATCTTCTCTACAAGCTTCTAAAAATTCTTTTAATAAATCTCTTTTAGCCCCACTATGAGGTGCATCGTAATTTGAAAGTCCGTTAGTATCGTATAAGAAGAAGCCTTCATGATGTTTAGTTGTAAGAACTATATATTTAATTCCAACCTTTTTTGCAAGCTTTGTTATATTTCTAGGGTTATACTTTTCTGCTGTAAATTTCTTTGCATACTTTTCATATTCCTCTGAAGGTATGCCATGTATTTCCATAAGCCATTCACCAGATTCTTTTAGCGAATATAACCCCCAATGAATAAATAATCCAAACGCCATCTGCTCAAACTTCTCTATTCTTAACTCTGGTCTAACTATCATTTGATATCCTCCAATATTACTCTATAATCTATTTAATCTATCTTTATACTTACATAATAATTTGTCATTGTACTCAAGCCCACCATCAATATTAGCACTCATAAATATAGGAGGTGTAAAACCTTGCTTTAACATTATATCCATTGATTCAAGAACTGCTGAATTTAAAAGCATAGCTCCAGCTATAGATGAAGTAGCCCCAACTTTAACTGGTATTCCTTCAACTTCAAGCGCAGAATCCCCATATACCCCCATATTATCTAAAATTACATCTGCATAATCAAAAAGCTTTTTGCCTGAGGAATGTCTTGATTCAATATTTTTTGATACTTCATATGAAGTTAATACTATTATCTTTAAACCATTTTCCTTCGCTACTTTAGCGATTTCTATGCTTATAGGATTTCTTCCTGAGTTGGATATTATAACAATGCAATCTTCTTGTCTAAAATCACATTCCTTAGCAAATGTTTCTCCTACACCTTCAATTCTCTCATATATCCCTGTGGAAGGTTCTCTTAAAAGCTTTGTAGGAATTAATCCTCCTGTTCTGCCTGATATCTCTAAAGCAGTTCCATATGAATGTCCACTTCCAAAAGTTTGAATAATACCTCCATTCATTACGCTGTTTGCTATTATTTCAGCTGCTTTCATAATATTTTCATTTTGATCTATCTTTAACTTCTCTAGTAAATCATCTATAGCTTTAAAATATCTATCTGTTAATACGCCCATTTCTATCTCCTCTCAATATTAATATATTTTTTATTTATCTTTTTTAGCTTTTTCCATATATTCTTTTAGATAAGTTTTCTTTTCGTCAGGAACCATTATAGCTGTCAATACTACTCCTCTTTTTTCTAACTCCTCAAAATCATTAAATTCTTCTTTTGTTAAACTTATAGACTTCTTTATTTGTATAGTATCTTTTCTATTAGCCATGTTTCCTACATTTACTTCTTTTATATCTAACCCAAGATCCATTAAATCTAATATATCCTTTGGACTTTTAACAATCATCATTACTCTTTGGCCTTCATATCTATTATTTAATATGTTGCTAGCCGCTTTTTCCTTAGTAATTATTGATGTTCTAACTCCTGATGGCGCAACCATCCTTAAGATTGACTTTTGCATCTCATCATTAGCAACTTCATCATTAACTACCATTATTCTACCTACTTTTAAGGATGTCCCCCAAAAGTTAACTACTTGTCCATGTAATAATCTATCATCTATTCTTATGTGTACTATACTATTCATACTTATTCACTCCTTACTATTAAGCAATTCCCAATATATGAATTACAATTGAAATTACTATTAATAAAATAATTGTCTTTGTTGAAGTCATTTTCTTCTTTCCTAATATCCAATATACAAATGCAACTAAAGCAACTGGAATTAATCCTGGCATAATTTGATCTAATATAGATTGAAGCTCCATTTTAACGTCACCTTGTTGAAATACATAGGATGTTTTTAAACTAACTACAGTTGGAATTAATGCTCCAATTACTGTTAATCCTAAAATATTAGCAGCTTCTGTTATATTCTTTAATTTTCCACCAATATTTTCAACTAACTTAGTACCTTCTCTATATCCTATATTTATAAATGCTTTAGAAATAAATAATTTTATTAAACCTGCAATTATCCAAATGATTACTCCAAAATAACTTCCTTGCAGTGCCATATAAGCTGCAACGGAACCTAATACAGTTTCCCATATTACCCCGAATAAAGTATCTCCAACTCCTGCTAATGGTCCCATTAATCCAGTTTTAATTGATGCTATTGCCTCTTTGCCTTCTATTCCACTTTCCTCTTCTATTGCTAGGTTAGCTCCTAACAGAAATTGAGCTGTAGTTGGATTACAATTAAAAAATTGAAGATGATTTTTAATTGCCATATTTAGTTCATCATCATCTTTATACATTTTTCTCAATGCAGGCATCATAGTATATGCATAACATAACCCTTGCATCTTTTCATAAGTCCAACCACTTTCACCATTGAGAATCCATCTCCAACAAACTTTATTAATATCACTTTTACTTAAAACTTTATTATTATTCGTCTTCATCTATTATTCCCCCTTCACTTGAAACTGGAACATAATTTACAGATTCTTTAACTACCTTTGATGATCTTTTATAATTTATAATTGCTAATCCTGCTCCGACTATTGCAACTCCTAACATTGGTACTGATAAATAAGCTGCTATTACAAAACCAATTAATAAATATCCAATAAAATTTTGAACTGGTAAATATCTTAATAATATAGCTACCCCTAAAGCAGGTAATACACTTCCAGCAACTTTAAGTCCTCCAAGTAACCATTCAGGTGAAATATTTAAAATATTTTGTACTATATCATTTCCAAAGTATAATGCAAAAAATACTGGTATAGTTCTAGATAATCCCCATGTTACTATTCCTAATAAATTCATTATTTCCATTTTTCTATATTGTCTTTTTTCAACATAAGCTTCAGCTTTGTGTAATAACACTGTATTTGAAAATCTTGCTAATATATCAAATTGTACTAATAATAATCCAATTGGTACTGCCAGTCCTAAAGCAAATTCTAGTCCTTGATTAGAAATTACTGCAAAAGCTGTTCCTATTAGTGCTCCTGACATATAATCCGGAACAGTAGCTCCACCATAAGTTCCTACACCAAGAATCATAAGTTGTAATGTTCCTCCAACAGCTAAGCCAGTTGTTATATCTCCTAGCACTAAGCCTGCAAAACATCCAGCTATTACGGGTTTATTGAAGCCAATTTGTGGATTTAATGAATCCCAAACTGCAAGCCAAGCATATAAAGTTAATAGTATAATTTGCCAAAATTCAACTTTCATATTGTTTTCCTCCTTAATTTTTACTCATCTTCAATTGATACTTGAGAATTTAAATCAATATTCATTATACCTTGTTTTGAAGAACTCAAGATTGATTCAATAACTTCATCTAAAATACTGTCTTGATTTAAAACAGCCTCTATAAGCATAGGTAAATTAACTCCAGATAATATTTTTATCCTTAGTTCACTTTCTAATGCTATTTTTATTGCTGTATTACATGGAGTACCTCCAAATAAGTCTGTTAGAATCAATATTTCATTTTCATCTTTTATACTATTGGTAATATTTATGAACTTTTCTCTCAAATTTTCTATTTCATCATTCTGTGAGAACTCTATGAAATATAATCCTTTTCGTTCACCCATTACCATATCAATAGTATCTCTAAATCCTTCTGAAAGTTTCCCATGTGTTGCTACAATTATTTCGTACAAATTTTCCCCTCCTTTTTTTATTTAACTAATTAGTAACTACTTTTTATGTTTTTTTGAATTTCTCATTTATTTATAAAGCAATATTCATGCCAAGTTTTGTAACGCTTTTCAAATGAATATAATTTCTTTAGAATTGGCTTATTTACTGCTTTCATAATCTTTAATAAAATTATAAATATTACTTTTAAAAGTTTGTGTTATAGTTTTGCTAATTTTGTGTCATAGTTTTGTTTAATTTAATATATTATTTCCCATAAAGCTTTGAAAACACAAAAAAAGAATCAGCAAAACTTGTGCTGATTCTTTTTTG
>NZ_JAWGSV010000172.1:0-6691 GCF_032552055.1 Clostridium sp.
GTGTTGTATTTACAAAATATGTTATAATTGGATCATAATCATATTTTGATATTTTTATTAAGAATAAATATAACATAAGAATAATAAAATCATGGAGGTTCTATATGAGAAGTGTAGATATATATGGTCTAATTATAATTACATTACTTGTTGGAGGACTACTTACCTTCTTAGGATGGATAATTAAAAGTCAAAATGCAGGAGATATGCTAAATGGATTTGATACAAAAAAATACGATAAGGATACAGTATCAATGATAGTAGGGGGAGATATGTTTAATACTGGGATATTAGTTATATTTGTAGGAGGTATTGGACTTTTTCTAACTAGTAAATTTTATAATTATATAACTTTTACACAAATTGGTATTGTAATACTAGGAATTATTAAAAGTATGTATGATATGGATAAAAAATGTAGGATAAAAAAGATTGAAAGATAAATTGGTTCAGAAGACATCCCCTGTTAATCTAAAGATTATAAGGTGTTTTTTAATATTAAAGTCAAAATACTGTACATTAATATATTTTTAAAAGGAGGTAGTTCTATGGAAGAAATAGCAAATTTAGTTTCTATTAAAGTATCACCTCTATTTATTGGGGTAGGATTTATCATTGTTATAGCATTAGGTATCACTATCTATATGAAAAAAAGAAATGCAAATCACTCTTAAAATATTCAGAATTAATAAAGGTCGTTTTACAACGACCTTTATTTTATAAATTTAAAAATGCTTCAAATCTAGCTCTTACTTTATCTTCACCTAATATCTGCATAATAGTATAAAGATCTGGAGTATTACTTCTATGAGATAGTGCAGCTCTTACAGCACCAGCAACATCAGAAATCATTCCCTTAAATGCATCTGGATTTGCTTTATATTCTTTTCTATTTGCACAATATCCAAGCTCTGCACCAATAACTTTTAAATCTTCAAACCACTTTTCTTGGCTTCCTGCATTAAAGTTAAATCTATCTTTATATACTTTTATTACTTCTTTTGCATTTTCTAAAGTTAAAGTCTTTGGAAGTTCAACATTTTCTGATGTTTCTTTATTAAATAATTCATCAAAGAAATAATCAATCTTTCCTCTTACTTCATCCCATTTAGCAAAGTCTTTTCTTGGCTTTGGACCTTCTTTATCTATATTGAAGATTTCCTTAGACATTTTTTCATTTGCAGTTACTAAGTCATACATTTCCTTATCGAATTCCTTAGCCCAAGCTGTATAATAATCATAAACTACATCAGCCTTCATCTTACAAATAACTTCTTTACTTACATCATTTAATTTAACTATATCAAATAATGCTCCTGACTTACTCATCTTATCTAAAACCACTTCAAATTCATGATAATCTGTAGTTGGATTTTCAGCTCTCCAATCTTCAAAAGTAGAATTTATTATATTTAATAAGTATTCAATTACTGATACCATTGGGTATCCAACTTCTTTATAGTATGAAACTGCAGCTTCTGCATCTTTTCTCTTAGATAATTTTCTCTTAGAACCATTATCATTCTTCATTATAGTTGGAATATGAGCATAGTTTGGTCTTTCTAAACCTAATACATCAAATAATTGAACGTGTATTGGTAATGAAGATAACCATTCTTCTCCTCTTATAACATGAGTAGTTCTCATTAAAGCATCATCTATAGCATGAGCAAAGTGATAAGTTGGAAGTCCATCACCCTTTATTATAACTATATCTTGATTGTTTTCTGGGAAGCTTATATCTCCCTTTATTAAATCATGGAACTCTACTCTATTTTCTAAATTTCCTGGTGACTTAAATCTAATTATGTAGGCATCTCCATTATTTATCTTTTCAATAGCCTCTTCTGGAGTTAAATTTCTATCCTTAGCATATTCTCCATAATATCCTGGAGTTATTTTAGCTGCAGTTTGTCTTTCTCTAAGTTCTGCAAGCTCTTCTGGTGTATCAAAAGCTGGATAAGCTAATCCCTTTAAAATTAAATCCTTAGCAAAAGCTCTGTATATATCAGCTCTTTCACTTTGTCTATATGGACCATATTCACCCTTTGAAGAGTCATTTCCAGTCATACCTTCATTAAAATCCATACCAAAGTTATGCATAGTTTGAATAGTATCTTCTATAGCACCTTCTACTTCTCTTTTTTGGTCAGTATCTTCTATTCTTAAATAGAAAACTCCTTCTGTTTGACTAGCAATTCTTTCATTTATTAATGCAGCAAAAACTCCTCCTATATGTTGGAATCCTGTTGGTGATGGAGCATATCTAGATACTACTGCACCTTCCTTTAAATTTCTCTTTGGATACATCTTGATGTAATCTTCTGGAGTCTTATCTACATTCGGAAATATTAAATTAGCTAATTTTTCTAAACTCATTTTTTTCTATCCTTTCTTAACTAAATATTTATTTACAAAATAAAAAAGTCTTCAATCCTAAAACCCTTAGGACGAAAGACAAGTTTTCCGCGTTACCACCTAAGTTGACTAATAAAAATTAATCCACTCTTTCTTTATAAGGGAAGAATCCCACGTGCCGTTACACAAACAGCATCATAGCTCCGGAGCTTCTTTCTATAGGTTTAATTTCTAGGATTTCACCCTCCCTAGATCTCTTATAAATTAAATTACTATATACTCTTCTCTTTCAATGCCTTTATATTCAACTATTATCAGTAACATTATAACTTTACATTTCCCCTTTGTAAATAATTTATACTCTATTAAATACTAATTTCATATCATAGCATTATAATGTAAGTATAATACTCATTATGGATAGAATTATAATACTAATATTTATATGGAGGAAATTATGAAAAAATTTATATTAGCAATACTTCTTATAATTATATCTCTTACCTCAGTTTTTTTAATTAGAAAGCTTATAAATAAATATAAAACGAATAATAGTCAATCAAATCCTACATCCAATAATATTGATAAAGAAACCAACACTACTTCTGATAAAGATAATGTCTCAAATAAAAACTTACAAGAAAGAGCTAATGAAATTCTTTCTTCTATGTCTATAGAAGAAAAGGTTGGACAAATGTTTTTAATAAGATGTAATAGATACACTGCCCTTGAAGATTTAAATGAATATAAGGTTGGTGGATTTATCCTATTTGATGACAATATAAATGGTGAAACAAAGGAAAGTCTTTCTTCTACAATAGATACTTATCAAAATAACTCTCCTATTACTCTTATTATAGCCATAGATGAAGAAGGAGGAACTGTTAATAGATTAAGTTGGTATCCTGAATTTCGAGCAGTTCCATTCTACTCACCACAGGAACTATATAATGAGGGTGGTTATCCCCTAATTATTGATGATACTAAAGAAAAATCTACTCTTTTAAAATCACTTGGAATCAATATGAATTTAGCTCCAGTTGCTGATATTTCTACTAATCCAAATGATTATATCTATCCTAGAACCTTTGGAAAAGATGCAGAAGAAACAGCTAATTATGTAAAAACTGTAGTTCAAACTATGAAAGAAAATAAAATAGGTTCTACTTTAAAACATTTCCCTGGATATGGAGGTAATTTAGATACTCATGACGAAATGTCTAAAGATAATAGAAGCTATGAAAGCTTTTTAAATAATGATTTTATTCCTTTTAAAGCTGGTATAGATGGAGGTGCTGATAGTATTTTAGTATCTCATAACATTATAAATTCTATAGATGAAAATTTTCCAGCTTCATTATCTAAAAAAGCCCATGATGTTATTAGAAATGAATTGAATTTTGATGGGGTAATTATGACAGATGATTTACAAATGAGTGCTATTAAAAATTATTACGGAGAAAGTAAATCTGCAATTTTAGCAGTAGAATCAGGAAATGATTTAATAATTTCCTCAGACTATCAAATTCAAATTCCCACTGTAATTGAAGCCGTTAAAAATGGGGAAATAAAAGAAGAAGTTATAGATAAAGCCGTTTTAAGAGTATTAATATTAAAATTGAAGTTAGGAATAATATAAATAGGCTGTCCCTATGACAGCCTATTTTAAATGTGTACTTATTCTATGCAATTTATATTTTAACAAATGTTTTCACTAAACACTTTTAGCATAAATATTACTATTTAAAAATATTATTGTTAAAGTAGTTATACTCATACCAACGTTCAGTAATTACTCTCTTATTTGCCCAGTAATTGTAGTATTCACTACTTACTAATCCCTTTTCCCTTCCTTCATCTATTGCTTCTTTAGCATCTAAGGATAAAGTTGATAAATACCATATGTCAATTTCAGCTCTTGTATTTATAAGTTTTAGGTTTTCTTTAGCTATAAAATTATCTATATTAACAAAGTTTAATACTAAATATATTGCTACTGCTGATACAACAATAGGTTTGAATAAAAGTTTTTCTCTCCATATAAAAGCTAGGAGTAATAATAAAGCTATGCATAAAAATAAAGTAAATGCTTGAACTAATATTCTTAGTCTAGTATATCCAAATTCTCCAATATAAAGGTTCATCTTATATATTGCAGCTACCCCCATATTAATAGTTAACAGAGTAATAATACTATATAAAACATTTAAAATATTATTAGATTTAGAATGTTTTACATCTGTTTTAATTTTTATAGATATTATCATAATTAAATTTACTACTACTAAAAATACCAATTGGAAGAATCCTTTCCTCGCATACTCAGAAAAGCTAACTCCAGATGGTAGTGCCTTATTTAAATATAAATGAGTAACTTGTACTTGCGTAAATACTAAATAAATTAATATTATTGATACTAATATTGTGATTATAGTTGTTGAATTTAATGTTCTATTAAAGGTTTTATTATTTACATTTTTAACTTTAACTGCTCCTAAAGAGTAATATAGACCATAAGTTAGAAACATAATAATTGTAGCTATGAATACTCTTGCTACAAAATCATAAATATTGTTTATATTTATATAGTCCCATATATTAGATAGGTAATAACTAAATACCTCATCAGCTCCTGAAAGAATCATTAATAAAACTATTACTAGTGGGATAGAAATAAGAATTCCATTAATTATATGTTTCATATTCCTACTTTTCTTTTCTCCATCAGCTTTACTAAACTTTTCTCTAAACTCAAATGTAAGCTTTGCAGTATTTTCAAAGGATTTTCCTACTATAATTTCTAAAAATCCTGTACTAAAAGTAACAAATTTAAAAGGTAGTTTTTCATAAGTTAATAATAAGAATCCTGAAAATAAATTAATAGGTATAACTATTAAATTTAAAAATCTAAATAATTCATTAGTAAAGATTCCATAGGTTATTGACAGTGCTATACTGGATAAAACTAAAAAGAATCCTAAATAGCTTTTATTTCTTACACCTATGACACTAAAGAATATAACAGTCATTAACACAGTAATAATTGCTATTGATATTCCAAAATAGTTAAATAAGAATATAGATAAAAGTGCTCCTACTATTAGTGTTAAAGGTATTAAATTAATAGCCTTGTTACTTTGCATCCTTCCTTTTTCTAATTCTATTAAAGGCTTCCTAAGTCTATAATTATTTCTTATATTATAGACTCTTTCTAATATTTCAATGGAGTAAGTTCTATAGTTAATTGAGTTACACTTCATAACTACAGCTCTTAAAAGTTCTTCCTCAAACCTATTTATATTGCTTACATCAAAGGTCTCTAATATTAAGTCCTCATTAGATATATTTACATCTGAGTCTGAAGCATCTATAAAAATTAAATTAATATTATATCCTTCAATATTAAAGGTTTTATCCAGTTTTATTAATTTTGAAGTTCCTACTGTGATATTATCTTTTGCCCATCTCTCTAAAGATTTTTCTGGCGTTTCATCATTCTTCATTACTATAATTGGTATTCTATTTTTTTCTCTCTTAAGTAATAAAATTTTATCATTTTTCATTAAAACTAAAGACACTGCATTAATCATTTTACACCTCCATTATTCTTTTCTATATTCTAATATATCTCCTGGCTGACAGTTTAATTCCCTACAAATTGCTTCTAGAGTTGAGAATCTAACTGCCTTAGCCTTATTAGTTTTTAAAACTGAAAGATTAGCATTAGTTATTCCAACTCTTTCAGCTAATTCATTCAATGAGATCTTTCTCTTTGCCATCATAACATCTAAGTTCACTATAATTCCCATACTTTTCTCCTCATCATATAGTTAAATCATTATCTTCCTTAAAAGATACTGCCTTATCAAAAACTTTAGCTAGGATATAAATAAAAGCTGAGGCAAATAGAAATATAAATACTTCCATGTCAGTATGAATCCCCATATTATCCACATAAATAAGTTTAAATTCCCTAAAATCAGAATTTAGTAATAAATTAAATAAATAGCAAATTGCTATTAGTAAAGATGATAATGATATCTTTTTAAAAGCATTTGCATTAGATCTAACAAAAGGATCCCCTTTAATAAGTGTTTTTATTATTCCTTTTAATTTAAAAACTATATAAAATAAGTTACTAATTCCTACTACTAATAATATTACTACTATGCTCTTATTTATTAATATATTTTGTATTTCTCTATTTATAAAAGTATTGTAAATTAATATTGCTGTAAGTAAAGCTCCAAATATAAGGCTAATGTTAAGTATAATATTTAATATTTTAGATAAATTTTTTTCATTTCCAACTTCCATATTAATCCTCCTGTTT
>NZ_JAWGSV010000173.1:0-6670 GCF_032552055.1 Clostridium sp.
CTATATGTCTTCATTTTTTGTAATTTTTTATTATAGTATATTCAATAATATTGAAGAGAAAACAACTATAAATAGATATTTGGAATAATATTGTAAATTGTGATAGTATATTATTAAATAAGTAGCGAAAAATTATATTATATATGTTTCAATAAATAATCTATATTTTGAGTACTTACGTTATTTTAAGTGAAAAATAGTTTTGAAAGTAAATTACATTAATTGAAAGCATATAGTTTTTATGAGGGGGAAATAATTATGATTATATTGCTTAATCCTGTTAGCTTAATCCTTGGCATAATTGCATGGATACTTCCTATTATTAATATCATTAAGTATAAAAAGAATAATAATGAAAATTGGGCTACTCTATCAATTGTCAGTATGAGTGCCTGTGCAATTTCAATATATTTTCAGATAATATATAGCAATTATTTAGTTAATATTGAAGATTTATCATCACTTATGGATACTATAGGTACTTCAGTATTTATGTCATCAGTTCTTCTTATTATTACTATTATATTGAATGTAGCTACATTACTTATATATCGTAATAAGGCTGAAAAATAGTAATATAGACTTAGTAAAACTAAAATATTGTATGGATTGTAGTACCAATAATATTAATATAAAACAAGTAAAGGTGCTGTCGCGCAATGAAAAATTAAGAATGAATAATGAAAAATTAATAAAAAAAAACTCCAGAAGGAGTTTTGAAAAGAAGTTAATTTTTAATTCTTAATTCGGGCTGTTTGTGCGACAGCCCTTTTTAGTTTCTATGATTATATTTAAAATTAACATTATATTAAAAAAGCCTAAATTTATACTTATATAAAATTTAAGGGGGACTTGTTTGTATAAAAAGCCTCCCTACTTTTATTTATTATAAAGATAAGTTATTTACTAGATAATTTCGGTATAAATCAGTTTTAAACATATATTTATCGCCTCTTATAATAGAGACTGTGTATTGAATTAGTATATCATCTTCATATGAAAATCTTTCTAACATGGTGCAAGGATCTTTAGAAGAAATTTTAAGTAAATCACATTGCCAATATCTAGGTAAAACTGGTCTGAAGGTTTCTATAATTCTATCAAGTTGTAAATCATACTTTCTAGTAAGATATGAAGTCATAGATTCTTTTTCAATTTTTCCAATTTCTATATGATAGAATCTATTTTGAGGAAGATAAAGAGTTTCTATCATTATAGGACAAGATTCTGCAAATCTTAAACGAATTATCTTATGGAATACTTCATTACATTTCCTGCCTAGTTTAGAAGCTAAGACATCATTTATTGAGACTAATTCATATCCAATTACTACATTATTTACATTTATATTTTGCTTTTTAAGCTCATCAGTAAAAGAATAAAACTTAAATAAATTTTGTTCATAAATTATTGGTTTTACAAAAGTTCCTTTTCCTTGAACTGTGTATATATATCCATTAAACTTCAAATGATTAAGAGCTTGGCGAATTGTAGATCTACTTACGTGATAACGTTCACACATAACTCGTTCAGATGGTAGTAATGAATTCTCATAAAGGTTATCTTGTATTATCTTAGAAAGAATTTTTTCAGCAATATCTATATAAAGCGGTTTCTCAGACATAAAATCACTCCCTAAACAAATGATTGTATATTAGAATTATATGCCAATTTAGTATAAAAATGAAATGATAATATTACATACCAATGATACAACTGGTATACATGGCAATTAGGTACAATATGAAGAAGTGGCCCATAATCATTCAAAAATATTCTAATTATAAAAATCAGAAGTATAATTAACTCATACAGGCAATGTAAATGAATACACAATCATGTTAGGGGGAAGGAAGAGTGAGTAAACCTAATATAGTATTAACTAGAGTAGATAATAGATTAATTCATGGACAAGTTGGATTAACATGGACAACATCCTTAGGGGTAAATTTAGTCATAGTAGCTGATGATAAGATTGTTGAAGATATATTTCAGCAGGATTTGATGAGAGTAGTAACAAGCGCAGCAGGAGTAAATATAAGATTTTTCACAATAGAAAAGACTATCAAAGCTATACCAAAGGCAAGTGAAAGACAAAAGATATTTTTAGTTTGTAGAACATTAGCAGATGCAAGGAGGTTAATAGAGGGAGGAGTTTCAATAGAGCAATTAAATATAGGAAACTTACATTTTGTAAAAGGAAAGAAAGCAATAAGTAAAAAGGTATATGTGGATGATAAAGATTTAGAAGATTTTGAGGCTATAAAAAATACTAAAATAAAAGTATTTATTCAAGATGTTCCAGGAGATATTAAAGAGTATATTAAATAAAAAATGAGGAGGAATATTAATGCCCAATATATTACTAGTGAGGATAGATAACAGATTAGTACACGGACAAGTTGGGATAACTTGGACTACCTCTTTAGGAGCTAATTTAATAGTTGTAGCTGATGATTTATGTTCAAAAGACCAGCTGCAACAGCAATTAATGATGATTACTGCAGAATCTTCAGGTGCAGGGGTAAGGTTTTTTACAGTTGAAAAGACGATAAATATAATTCATAAGGCATCTCCAGCACAAAAGATATTTATAGTTTGTAGAACGCCAAAGGAAGTAAGAGAATTAGTGGAAGGAGGTGTTCCGATAAATGATGTGAATATAGGAAATATGCATTTTGATAAGGGCAAAAGACAAATTAGCAAAAAGGTTTACGTAGATGATAAGGATTTGGAAGATTTAAGGTTTATAAAATCTAGAGGTATAAATGTCTATATACAAGATGTTCCTGGGGATATTAAAGAATATATAAAATAAAAGGAGAGAATTACAATGGAAAGTATTACTCTGATTCAAGGTATTCTTTTAGCAGTAATGGCAACTATAGTAGGAATTGATTTTTGGCTAGAAGGATTATTTATTTTTAGACCCATTATAGTATGTACACTAACAGGACTTATTTTAGGTGATTTACAATTAGGATTATTATCAGGTGGACTTACTGAATTAGCCTTTGCAGGGTTAACTCCAGCAGGGGGAACTCAGCCACCAAACCCAGTTTTAGCAGGAGTAATGACAACAGTTATAGCATATACCACTGGTAAAGATGCTGCTACAGCAATTGGACTTGCACTACCATTTAGTTTCTTAATGCAATATATAATTTTATTTTACTATTCAACATTTTCTTTCTTTATGAATAAGGCTGATAAGTATGCAGATAATGCTAATATAAATGGATTAGTTAAATTAAATATAGTAACTACCTTAATAGTAGCCTTAACTTATGGAGTAATAGTATTTTTATCTGCATATGTAGCACAAGATGCTATGCAATCTTTAGTAAGCTCAATGCCAGCTTGGCTTACTCATGGATTTGAAATAGCAGGAGGAATATTGCCAGCAGTTGGATTTGGAATGCTATTAAAAGTAATGCTGAAAAAGCAATATATACCATTCTTAATGATAGGGTTTGTAGTGGCTTCCTTTGTAGAATATTCTAATTTATTACCAGTAGCAGTAGTTGGAGCAGCCTTTGCTTTATTTACTTATAATCTTGATAAGGAAAGGGAGAGCTTAATAGTTAAATCAAATAATGAAGGAGATGATTTAGGTGAAGGAATCTAATAAAGTATTAACTAAGAAAGATATTACTAAGCTTGGTCTAATGTCATCATTTTTACAGGCAAGTTTTAATTATGAAAGAATGCAAGCTGGTGGATTTACTTTAGCACAATTACCATTTCTTAAGAAGATATATAAGGATGATAAGGAAGCAATATCAGATGCTATGAATGATAATCTGGAGTTTATAAATACGCACCCAAATCTAGTTGGATTTTTAATGGGGCTACTTATATCTTTAGAAGAAAATAATGAAGATAGAAGTATTATTAAAGGATTAAAGGTTGCTTTATTTGGACCATTAGCAGGAATAGGTGATGCAATATTCTGGTTTACTTTATTACCAATAGTAGCTGGAATAAGTGCTTCTTTTGCAATGGAAGGTAGTGTACTTGGACCAATAATATTCTTTGCTGTATATTTAATAATATTTATATTAAGAATAGCTTGGACTCATTTAGGATATAATTTAGGAGTTAAAGCCATAGATAAAATAAAGCATAACTCGAAAGTTATAGGTAAGGCTGCAACAGTTTTAGGAGTAACAGTAATAGGTGGATTGATTGCATCTTATGTAAATATAAATGTTTTAACAAATATAGTTGTTAATGAAAGCAAAACTGTATCATTACAAACTGACTTTTTTGATAAGATATTCCCTAATATTCTAGCACTAGGATATACATTGTTAATGTATTTCTTAATAAAAAACAAGAAAATTAGCCCAGTAATACTTATTTTCTCAACATTTATAATGGCTATAGCTCTTTCATTCTTTGGAATTTTATAATTAAGTGAATAAAATTAAAGCTATCCTAATTTTTCTTAGTGATTACTTAAATATTTAAGATAGTATTATGAGAAATAGCTTATACTGAAAATAATTAGGACAAATTTATATTTTTATTAGTTCAATAAGATAATATTTAATTAAAGGGAGTTTAATGTAGTAAATAATTACTAGTATTAAGCTCTTTTTTATTTTTGTAATTTAGAAGAAATTAATCCTAAATTATTAACTGTTAATCGTTAATTGGTAACATCTTCGATGTTACTCTGGTTCTAATAAATTTAAATGAAAATAAAATAGTAATAAGAAATTTAAGGGGGCAATAGTTATGAAGTACAGTTACGATTTTTTATTACTAGAGTTTAAGGATGTTTATTATATTGTAAATAGAGTGTTTGAAGAGGAAGAAATAAGGCTAGTTAATTCAAATTTAATTAAGTTTATAAAAGAGATAATTATTAAGGCTCACTTAAATAATAAAATTTTCTATAATAGTGAAAATTCCTTTAGTAAAAACTTGGAGATTTTATATAAAAGAAATATAATTCCATATGATTTAATGAGGTATATATCTAGTTATATTGAAGATTTATATTATTATAAGAAAATACTTACTACTAAGGTGAAAGATCAGGGGGATTATAGGGAAAAGATAATTAATGAGGACATAGTATATAATTCTTGTGTTTGGCTTGTGGTAAGCTCTGGAGAAGAGGATTATTCTTTATTTGTTAATAACTTAAATGAAGACGAAAAAATTGTTTTTAATAAGTACCTAAATAGTATAGATGCTGATTTTAAATATAATTTTGTTGTCGAAGATGAAGAGGAAGTTGAAGAAGATATTGATGAAGAGGATGTTGAAGGTAGAGAGTCAAAAGAAGGACTTAACTTTTTAGGGTTTGATGATATAGATGATAATTCTTTAGAAAATGAATTTGATGATGAAGAAATAACATCTGAAGAATACTTATTAACAGGTGAATTATATTATTTAGGGAAAAATGTGGATAAAGATTATTATAAGGCTAAGGAGTATTTTGAAAAAGCAGCTAAGGAAGGTAATGAGCATGCTGAAAGTTATTTAGGATTATTCTATGAAAAGGGCTATGGTGGAGAAAAAAATATTGAAAAGGCATTGTATTGGTATAAAAAAGCTGCACTTAAGGGAAATATATTTTCTCAGTATTCTCTAGGATTTATTTATTATGAAGGTAAAGACGTAGAGAAAAATAGTCAATATTCTTTTAAGTGGTATAGTGAAGCAGCTGAAAGTGGATTTGCACCTGCCCAATATGCTTTATCATATCTTTATAAGAATGGTGAAGGTTGTGAAAAGAGTAATTTTAAAGCTTACTATTGGCTAGAAGAGTCAGCTGATAATGATTTTGAAGATTCATTTTATATATTAGGACAATCTTATTTAGAGGGAAAAGAAATAGAATTAGATTATAATAAGGCTTTTCATTACTTTTCTAAAGGAGCTTCTAAAAAAGATAAAAATTGCTTAGAAGGTCTTGGAGATATGTATTACTTTGGACTATATACAGAAGAAGATAAGAAGAAGGCTTTTGAATACTACAATGAAAGCATAGCTGAGGGGAATATTGGATTATATTATAAATTAGGTAATCTTTATGAAGAAAGCAATGATATAAAAATGGCTTTAATGAATTACTATAAGGGTTGTGCAAATGGTGATTTAAAATCAGTACAAAGGCTTGGAATTATGTATTATTACGGGGATGGAGTACAAGAGGATAAAGATAAGGGATTTGAATACTTAGGTATAGGAGCTGATAGTGAAGATCCACATAGCTTGTATTTAATAGGAAAGGTGTATTTAGAAGAAGGAAGAGATGAAAATAAAGAGGAAGATAAAGAGGAAGGGCTAAAATATTTAAAGAAAGCATATAGAAAGGGATCAGCTTATGCAGCTGAAGCATTGGCTAATGAAGGGATAAAAAATTTTTTAAATAATGAGTATTATAAGGAATTAGATATTTTATCTTATGTAAATAAAATCTTAGATGGAAATCTTATTTCAGGATATTATTATTATGCCTTATTATTTCACTATGGAATAGGAGTTGAAGTAAGTGATGAAACAGCTTTTATTAATTTAGTTCAAGGAGCAAAAAAAGGTCATAAAGAAGCTATGGAAAAGTTAGTGGAATGGTACACAGAAGGGATTTTTGTAAATAAGGATATGAAGTTAGCTGATAAATGGGCTAGGAAGCTTTTTGAGTAAATAC
>NZ_JAWGSV010000174.1:0-6569 GCF_032552055.1 Clostridium sp.
GAGTTATAGTAACCTTCCTTAATATTAGGAAGGTTTTTTTATTCTTTATAAATTAGGTATAACATGAATTTTAAGCTTTTATCTATAGTAATGTTATTAACATAAAGAATAAAAAATATGTGCTTAGAATATAGGGCTAAATATTACATAAGTTAAGTATATTAAACCTGATAAAGTTGTTTAGATCTGACAAGTAGGGAAATAACAATTAGGAGAAGGTATCATGAAAGTAAATAACAATAATAGAGTAGCTATAAAAATGGCAATTGCTCTTGTTTTAGGATTAGTAGTAGGTATAGGATGTTTATTACTAAGAGAAAATTTAATAGCAAATGGAAATGCAGATGCATGGACAAAAATAAATAATATTTTATTCCAAGATATATCAGCAGAAGGTGCAACAAGCGCTTTAGGTATTTTTTATATAATAGGACAGTTATTTGTGAACTCACTTCAACTTATAATTGTACCAATGGTATTCACTTCTATAGCATTAGCTATGTGTAAGATAAGTGATACTAAGAAGCTTGGACGTATTTCATTTAAAACTATATCAGGATTTTTAATAACATCATTTTTTGCATTAGCAATAGCTGGAATAATAGGTTTTATAATTAAGAACTTAGGTTTATTTACTGCTAATGTGGATAATGTTACAGCAAAAGTCGGAGTGGCAAGTTCTACTAATCCACTACTTGTAATAGTAAATGTAATACCAAATAATATTATATCTGTTTTCTCAAAAAATAGTGAAGTACTTGCAGTTGTATTTATCGCAGTAGTAACAGGATTATGTATTAATAATTTAGGTGATAAAATAAAAGTGTTAAAGACTGTATTAGAAGAAGTGAACTCTATTATTACTGTATTCTTAACTTTTGTAATAACTAAGTTTGGACCAATTGCAATATTTGTACTTATTACAAGAACATTTGCAATATATGGTGTAGATAATTTAAAACCAGCATTGGTATATGTAGTAGTTACAGTAATTACTTTACTACTATTCTTAATATTTGGTTATGCTATATTTGTAGCAATAGGAGCTAGACTTAACCCATTTAAATTTGTGAAGAAAATAGGGAAAGTTGCTTTATTTGGATTTTCAACTTCATCTTCAGCAGCAACATTACCTTTAAATACGAAGACTACAACTGAAGAATTAGGTGTTGATAAGGATATAGCATCATTTATATTACCTCTTGGAATGACTATAAATATGAATGGTACTGCAATAATGCAAGTCATAGCAACGATATTTATAGCATCTTCAGCAGGATATGATGTAACAATAGGAAATATAGTTGTTATTTCATTAATAGCATTAATAGCATCAGTTGGTACTCCAGCAGCACCAGGAGCAGGAGCAATAATACTATTCACAGTGTTATCAGGTATGGGATATAACAATGATGCAGCAATACTTGCCTACTCATTAATTCTTGCTATAAATAGACCTATAGAAATGCTTGTAACATCTTTAAATGTAGTAGGAGATGCAGCAACAAGTGTTGTAGTTGCAAAATCTGAAGGAATGCTTGATGAAAAAGTTTATAATGCAGATTAAATAGAGAAATTTACATAGAGAAATAAATATTGAAATGTTTTAAGAGTATTTAGAGTGTCGACGAAGTCGGCACTTTTATTTTTTTAGAGAGGATTTAGCATATTCTTGTTATATATTATTAAATTTTAAATTGATAATTAAAGAAACTTAAAATTTAGTAAAACATTATGTCAAAAAAGGCATTTCTCCATATTATATATTAGATAGATTTAGTCTAATTTAAAATGGAGTTGATGACTTTGGAGACTAATACATCAAAAGATAAATCTTGTTTTAGTGGTAAAATAGTAACAAGAAAGAATAAAACCTATAATAGAGATAGGCAGATTTATAATAGGGCAATTCAAAAATTTCCTAAGGCTATAATATATTGTAAAAGTACAGAAGATGTTACTTGTGCTGTAAAAGATGCCTTTAAAAAAAGATGTCCAGTTAGAGTAAGATCCGGTGGTCACAATTATGAGGGGTATTCAACAGGAAATAATATAGTAGTTATTGATGTAAGTAAAATGAGGAAAATAAGAATTAATTATAAAGAAAATACAGTGACTATTCAATCAGGAGTAGAGAACTATATGCTTTATGATTTTCTAGGAAAAAGGGGATATCCATTTCCAGGAGGAACTTGTCCAACGGTTGGATTATCAGGATATTCCCTAGGTGGAGGTTGGGGGTTATCTGCAAGATTATTTGGTCTTGGAACAGATAGTTTAGTTGAGGCTGAAATAGTTAATTATAAAGGTGAAGTTTTAAAAGCAAACAGAAGAGTTAATACAGATTTATTTTGGGCTTTAAGGGGTGCAGGTGGAGGAAACTTTGGAATTGTAACTTCATTAAAATTTAAGCTTCCACCTAAGGTTAAATATGTAACTATATTTAGAATTCTTTATAGTAAAACAAGTCAACAAGAGCAAGCATATGTAATGAATCTTTATCAAAATTTATATAAGCATTTAGATAGGAGAGCAAATATAAGGGCTAGTTTTTATAATTCTCATATAGAGGGAAAAGGTATAGATATATCAGGAATATTCTATGGAAAAGAAAAAGAAATAAAAGAGATATTAAAGCAATTTTTAAGATTATCAAATGTAGCATATGTATTTAGATATGCTACATTTTTAGAAGCAATAAGCTTAATTGAAGATTTATATCCTGCTAGTGAAAAGTTTAAGTCTACAGGAGCTTTTTCTAATAGAATGTACACAAAAGATGAATTGTATAATTTAGCTGGAGTAATAAGAAGTAGGCCAGAAGGTTCTATTTTTACTGCAGTAACATTTTATGGACTTGGTGGGGCTGTTAAAGATGTAGGAAGCAGAGAAACAGCCTTTTATTATAGAGATTCAAATTATATTATTGGAATGCAAACAGTTTGGGAGGAGGAAAAGTTTGCAAAGGAAAATAGAAAATGGTTAGATTCTAAAGTTTGCTACTTGAAGACATTAACACAAGGATTTTATGTTAACTTTCCATATAACCTTTTAAAGGATTATGAGAAGTCTTATTATGGAGAAAATATAGAGAGGTTAACTAAGATTAAGAAAAAATATGATCCTTTTAATTTCTTTCACTTTCCTCAATCAATAAGGATAATTGAATAATATAAAGAGTATGGTGCTGTCGCACAATAAAAAATTAAGAATGAATAATGAAAAATTAATGAAAAAACTCCTGAAGGAGTTTTGAAAAGAAATTAATTTTAGTAATTCTGTAAGAATTACATCAATAATTCTTCATTTTTAATTTTTAATTCTTAATTTGGGCTGTTTGTGCGACAGCTCTTTATTTTTTATACATAGCTTTAGAAAAAAGATTAGTTGTAGTAAATAATCTAAATTAAGATAAATTATATTGATAATTGATAGAAATTTTAAGTGAAATTACCTCAAGAAAAGACTGTAAATTATTAATTTTCAGATATTGACAATAGATGGTAGAAAGGGTTAGAATATTAATAGATAATGATAATTAATATCAATTAGAAAAAGGATATTATAATTTAATTGATGTATAGATTTCAAAATAATACTTACATGCCTAGTGTGGACATGCAACATATAAATGTTTTAGGTAAGCTTTAGCTTAATTTTATGTTCAAAATACATAAAAAAGATAATTGAAAGGATGATATAAATGGAAAATAAATATCCAATGTCACAATTAATTGCTGGCAGAAGAACAATAAGAAAATTTAAGAATGAGTCTATAGAAACTGAGGTGTTAAAAGATCTACTTCAAGTAGCATCTTGGGCTCCTAATCATAAGTTAAAAGAACCATGGAGATTCATTATTTATAAGGATGAAGGAAGTAAGGTCCTCGGAAACATAATGTTTGATGTAGCATCAAAAGGTAGAAAGATGAAAAAGAGTCCTGAAGAGATGAAAAATTATTTCTCATCTATTCCAGCTCACATATTAGTAGTAATGCCAGAAGATCCTCAGCCTCTTATAAGAGAAGAAGATTATGCAGCAAATAATGCTTTAATTCAAAATTTCCAGCTTGCAGCTTGGGAAAGAGGGATAGGAGTATTTTGGAAGAGTGATGGATATATTACACTACCTGCCTTTAGAGAAGCGGTTGGTGTAGTTCCAGGAGAAAAAATAGTAGCTATATTACATGTTGGATATCCAGATATGACGCCAAAAGCTCAGGAAAGAACAAAAGTATCTGAAAAGATTACTTTAATTGATTCAGCGAATAATTAAGAATTAATTTAAAATAGAAAAAGAATAATTAAAGAATTATATAATTATTAATGCAATTTTTTTAAAATTGTTAAAATTAAGATACTACCTCATTAAATAATGGGGTAGTTTTTTTATTGAAAGTGCAGAAAGATTATTTTATAATAATAAATCGAAAAATAAGGCAATATAAGATATAGAAGGAGCAACTTCATAAATAGATAGATTATATTATGCTACAGTATCTTAAATTATGTTAATAAAACGGATATACTAAGGATTATTAAAATTATAAACAAAAGAAGGAGAATATATATGGCAAAAAAATTACCTAAAGAAGCTTATGGAGGTGTCCATGGAAAAGACTATGTTCCATATTTAAATGATAAATCTAAGAAAGGAAGTAATATATCAGTACTTATAATAGGTGCAGTTTTATCTGCAATTTTTGCAGCTTCTACTGCTTATTCAGGTATGAAATCTGGATTAACAGTTGCTGCTGGTATCCCTGGAGCAATTATTGGATCAATGCTAATTGGAGTATTTGCAAAGGATAAAGGGATGCTTGGTAAAAATATTACCCAAGGTATGTCTAGTGGCGGAGAGTCTATAGCAAGTGGTATGATTTATGTTTTACCTGCAATTATATTAATAGGAAAAAATATCACTTTTTTAGAAGGGCTTGTAGTTGGAGTAGGTGGAATACTATTTGGAATAGGAGCACTATCTTTAGTATATAATTATTTAATGGTTGAAGAGCATGGAAATCTTATGTATCCAGAATCTATGGCTATTTCTGAAACTCTTGTAGCATCAGAAGGTGGAGGAGATGCTATAAAATATATGGGAATAGGATTTGCTATAAGCGGTATTATTAATGTTTTAACAGGATCATTTTTAAATATAGTTAATAACACTATTTCTTATATGGGAAGTAAGTTTTATAAATGGAAGTTTGCAACAGAAGTAAATCCACTTTTACTTGGAATAGGCTTTATAGTAGGTCTTGAAGTATCATTAACTATGTTTGCTGGATCAGTATTAGCCAATTTTGGTATAGCTCCATTAATAGGTTACTTTACAGAGCTAGCAGAAAAAAACATACAATCTTGGAATGATGCTTCAGTATTAGTTCATCAAATGGATGTAAATGCTATATCAGGAAGTTATGTTAAATATATAGGTGCAGGAATGATGCTTTGTGGTGGAATAATTGGAGCAATAAAATTAATTCCAACTATTGTAGTTTCTATTAAGGAAACATTAAAGGCTAGGTCTGGTAATAGTGACAAAGGTGAGAAGGGGTCAAGTGAGATTATTATATTATTAGCAGGAGTAATTATTGCTTTTGCTGCAGGATATTTTATATCCGGAACAATGAAGATGGCTATAATTGCAACAATTGTTGCTTTAATACTTTCATTATTATTTGTTATTGTATCTGGTAGATTAACAGGAACAATAGGTACATCAAACCTTCCTGTATCAGGGATGACTATAGCTTCATTAGTTATTTTAACATTATTTTTTGTGATTTTTGGATGGACTACAAAGTCAGATAATAAATCACTATTACTATTTGCAGCATTTATGGTGGTAGCAATATCAGTAGCTGGAGGATATAGTCAATCACAAAAGGTAACCTTTATTATTGGTGGAAGTAAAACTGAAATGCAAAACACCTTTGCATTAGCAAGTATAATAGGGGTAATTGTAGTTACAGGTACTATAATGTTACTTTCAAGTCAATTAGCTGAAACAGGAGCAAATGCTCAATTTGCATTACCACAAGCTAACTTAATGGCAACATTAACTTCAGGAATAATGTCAGGAAACTTACCTTGGCCGATGATAATAGTAGGAGTTGTTATAGCGTTATTTTTATTCTTTTTAGATTTACCAATAATGACTATAGCAATTGGGTTTTACTTACCTATTTCAACTACTTCAATAATATTAGTTGGCGCATTAATTCGCCTAGTGGTAGAGAAGATGAGTGATAGCGAAAAAGATAAAGAAGTTAAGATATCAAATGGGATAAGTTTATCATCTGGACTTGTTGCAGGAGGATCAATAATAGGACTAATAGGTATTATACTTCAAGTTACAGGGGTAATTACTCCAAGGACTCCAAGTGGTTTTGCAAGCGGTAATATGATGGCAATAATACTACTTATTATTTTAGTAGTGGCAACAACAATACCTATTATGATGTCAAAATCAAAGGATGCTTAAATTTTCAATTTGAACTTTAAATAAGGCTGCTTATAAAGCAGCCTTATTTAATACAATACTAATTAAATTAATATAATAC
>NZ_JAWGSV010000175.1:0-6565 GCF_032552055.1 Clostridium sp.
AAATATGGTAACGTCACATAATGTGAAATTTAGAATGTATATAAGTTATAAAAAGACCTACGTCTATTAAGTTTAATTTCACTTTAAAAATATTTAAGAGATGAAGTTATATTGACAACTTATATAGAAATTAAAAAATTACATCAGCTAAGATACATTTCTGATTATCATACCTTGTGACAGAGTCAAAAAATACAGGGGGCATTATGAATAAATTAGAACAAATTTTAGAATTCAACAAAGCTTTTGTTGAAAATAAAGAATACGAGATATATGCGACATCAAAGGTTCCAAATAAGAAGGTACTTGTGTTATCTTGTATGGATACTAGACTTACAGATTTATTACCAAAAGCATTAAACTTAAAAAATGGTGATGCTAAGATAGTAAAAAATGCAGGGGCAGCTATTATGCATCCTTTTGGAAGTATAATTAGAAGTATGATTGTTGCAATCTACGAATTTAATGTAGATGAAATATTTGTTGTTGGACACCATAATTGTGGTATGTGTAACTTAAACACAGAAGATTTAATTGGAAAGATAATTGATAGAGGTGTACCTAAAGAAACAATAGATATATTAGAAAATGGCGGAGTAGATATCAGGACTTGGCTTCATGGATTTGATTCAGTAGAAGAATCTATAAAAGATAGCGTTGATATAATAAAAAAACATCCACTAGTTCCTAAAGATATAATTGTTCACGGACTAGCTATAGACCCAGCAACAGGAAAACTAGACCTAATAGTAAATGGCTACTAAGATAAGTTATAAATTGTACAGGAGTTTTTAATCTTGTAGATGTTAACCTACTAAAGGAAGAAATTCAAGCAATGTGAATTCAAGTAAAATTTTACACTACATTCTGAAATATTTTAAGTGACGAATTACTAGCAAATATAAATATAATATGTGAAATAAGCATATGGCGAGAAATTAGAAGTTCTTGGTGAAGTAAAAGTTGCTAGACCTTAGAGTTGTTGGTTTGTCTGAGCGGATGCGAGTTTTACCAAAACTCTTGGTTTAGCAGTTTTTACGAGCCTAGAACTTCTTTTTGCAGCCATTTGTCTTATGGAGCATATTATATTTATATTTGCGGTTATATTCGCATTTTTAAAATTACTCATGCTTTGCTAAGAATTGTTTTATTGTGGACCAATATAATTCTGGATTTGTAGTTGCTGATTTTGCATGAGCTGCATTTTCTACAGTTAACTTTTCTTTTTCAGAAGCTGTGGCATTATACAATTCATCCATCATTTTATATGGAACAAAGTCATCTTTATCACCATGTATATATAAAACTGGTGTTTTAGATTTTGCAACTTGTGTTAAAGCAGAAGCTTCTTTTAATGAGTATCCTGCCTTAAATCTAGTAATTACTGATGAAGCATTCATAACTGGAAAGTTTGGCAGGGAATAAAGAGATTTTAATTGATGGGAAAATTGATCCCAAACAGTGGTATAACCACAATCTGCAATTATTGCCTTAAGGTTATCTGGAAGCTCTTCTCCAGAAGTCATACAAACTGTAGCAGCACCCATAGATACCCCGTGAAGAATTATAGTAGAAGTTTCATCTATATTTAAAATGAAGTTAATCCATTCTAATATATCTAACCTATCATCCCATCCCATTCCTATATAATTGCCTTCACTTTCTCCATGTCCCCTTAAATCAGGAATTAGGACATTATAGCCCATATTATAAAACTCTTTAGCATAGTTATTCATTTCTAAACCTTTGCTAGTATATCCATGAACAGTAATTACCCATTTATTTGTTGTAGTATTATTTAATATCTTATATCCATGAAGCTTTAAACCATCAGAAGAATTAACATATACATCTGAGTAATTAGAGGAGCATAATAACCAAGATAAGGCTTCATTAACTGTCTCTCCACTAGTTTCTTTAGACTCTTTTTTTGAGCCAAAGATAGCTTCTTTTGAAGTCTTTGGATTAATAGCAAGATTATAAAAATAATTTCCTATTAGTGATAATGCTCCTACAGATAAAACTCCTAAAGCTCCTGTAGAAATAAGAGCTACTTTCTTTTTATTCATATTGTAGTACCCCCATTAACTTAAGTTGATATGATTATTTTAACATTATTAAAAATCTATAACAATCTATATAAATTTTCTAAAAGTTTGACATTTTTCAGAATATGGCATAGTATATAAGTGAAGTTACAATTAAATACCTCGGTAGGTGAGGTTACCACAAGGATAAGGGTTGCTGCCGCAAAATAGTGGAGACACTATGAGAAGGTTAGCAGTCTATGTCGAAACCAAGGCATAGACTAATGCAATTTCATCGCCTTGTGATGCTGAAGCTTGAACGATGATAAAGTAAGTAGTTTACTTTATGTTTTGCGATAACTTTTATTTGTATATAATTTTTTATACTATATTTAAGTTAACTCACCTTACCATTATTTGTGGTAAGGTTTTTTTATTCTCAATAATCCATTTTAAAATTTGATTTCGGGAGGTGAAGAGGAATGGAAGACGGGAGTAGTAAGATTATAGATCCTTTAGGAGAAAGTATAAAATTATTTATAAGGAGGGATTCTATTCCTCTCACAGACTAAAATTAAATATTATAATGCTTCTTTTGGATCTTAGTCTTACGTCTAATTTTTATTTAATATTAGGAGGTAAGATTTATGAAAAAGAAATTATTTAAAAGCTTAATGGCAAAGGAAGTAAGAAAGAATGGATCAGCTGATAATTTGATATTAGCATCAAAGTTAAAAGAAAAAGATATTTTAAAGAGATATAATACAAATTATCAAGGATATGAAGAAAGTAAAGTTGAATTAATGAGGGAAAATCATGGGAAAAATGAAATTACTCATAAAAAAGGTGAATCTCTTTTTATGAAGCTAATAAAATCATTTATAAATCCCTTTACTATAATATTATTAATATTAGTAGCTATATCATTTGTAACTGATGTAGTAATGGCAAGTCCAGGTGAAGAAAGCTTAACTTCAGTTATTATTGTAACAACTATGGTTCTAGTTAGTGGAATATTACGTTTTGTACAAGAAGCAAAATCTAATAAAGCAGCAGAAAAGCTAGGAGAAATGGTTGAAACTACAATTAGTGTTTCAAGGACTGATAAAGGAACTATAGAAATACCAATACATGAAGTTGTAGTTGGAGATATAATTCACTTAGCAGCAGGTGATATGATACCTGCTGATATTAGGATTCTAAAGGCAAAGGATTTATTTGTTAGTGAGTCTTCACTTACTGGTGAAAGTGAGCCAGTAGAAAAGGTTTCAGATTCATTAATAAGGGATTGCAAAAATCCATTAGAACTAGACAATCTAGCATTTATGGGGAGTAATGTAATTAGTGGATCAGCAATAGCTATTGTTATTAATGTTGGAGATGATACAATTTTTGGCGGAATAGTTAAAGATTTAAATGATAAAAAAGTAGTAACAAGTTTTGAAAAGGGTATAAACTCAGTTTCATGGGTGTTAATTAGACTAATGTTAGTTATGGTTCCAGTAGTATTATTTATTAATGGCTTTACTAATGGAGATTGGATGGAAGCATTTTTATTTGCTGTATCAGTTGCAGTAGGATTAACTCCTGAAATGCTACCAATGATAGTTTCTGCAAACCTTGCAAAAGGTGCAGTTTCTATGTCTAAGAAAAAGGTTATTGTTAAGGACTTAAGTGCTATACAAAATTTTGGAGCTATGGATGTTCTTTGTACAGATAAAACTGGAACTATTACTCAAGATAAAGTGGTTTTGGAATACTCATTAAATATCAACGGCATAGAAGATAGTAGAGTACTAAGACATGCATTTTTAAATAGTTATCATCAAACTGGCCTTAAAAATCTAATGGATATAGCGATTATTGATCATGCAAATGACAGTGATATGATAGAGTTATGGAGAGATTATAAGAAGGTTGATGAAATACCATTTGATTTTAGTCGTCGCCGTATGAGTGTGGTAGTTGAAAGTAAGGATAAGAAAACTCAACTTATAACTAAAGGTGCTATTGAAGAAATGCTAGAAGTATCTTCTCATGTAGAATATAATGGTGAAATACAATTTATTACAGATAAGATCAGGAAAGAAATATTAAATAGAGTTTCAGAGTATAATAGCCAAGGAATGAGAATTCTAGGTATTGCTCAAAAAAATAATCCATCAAGAGTTAATGAGCTTTCAGTAAAAGATGAAAGTGATATGGTATTAATGGGATTCTTAGCTTTTTTAGATCCACCAAAGGAAAGTACTAAAGAGGCAATTAGAACATTAAATGAATATGGTGTTAATGTAAAAATTCTTACTGGTGATAATGATAAGGTTACAGCTGAAGTTTGTAGACAAGTTGGAATGAAGGTTAATAATTTATTATTAGGATCAGATGTAGAGGAGCTGGATGATGAACTATTAAGGGAAGCAGTTGAAGAAACTAATGTATTTGCAAAGCTTTCACCAAGGCAAAAGACAAGAGTAGTAGCAGCACTAAGAGCTAATGGACATACTGTTGGGTTTATGGGAGATGGAATAAATGATGCATCTGCAATGAGTGAAGCTGATGTTGGAATTTCAGTAGATACTGCAGTAGATATTGCAAAGGAAAGTGCAAATATAATCTTATTAGAAAAAGACTTAATGGTTTTAGAGGATGGTATAATTGAAGGAAGAAAGATTTATGCTAATATAATTAAATATATTAAAATGACAGCAAGTTCTAACTTTGGAAATATATTTTCTGTATTAATTGCAAGTATTTTCTTACCATTTATACCAATGCTACCAATTCAACTTTTAATGCTTAATTTAATTTATGATATTTCTTGTATTACTATTCCATGGGACAATGTTGATGAGGAATATTTAAAAGAACCTCGCAGATGGGATGCTAGTTCAATTAATAAATTTATGTTTTGGATGGGACCTACAAGTTCAATATTTGATATTGTAACCTTTATACTAATGTACTTCTTTATTTGTCCTTTAGTATTTGGAGGACAATTCAACACTTTAAATGAAGTAAACCAAATAGGATTTATTGGACTTTTCCATGCAGGATGGTTTGTTGAATCATTATGGTCTCAAACTTTAGTAATTCACATGATTAGAACACCTGAAATACCATTTGTTAAAAGTAGAGCATCATGGCAATTAACTTTATTAACAAGTCTAGGTATATTTATCGGAACAGTTATTCCATATACAACTTTTGGAAATGCATTAGAAATGGTGGCTATGCCTGCAATATACTTTGTATGTTTAATTATAATAATTATTTTATATATGGCTTTAGTAACAGTGCTAAAGAAAAAATTCATTAATAGATATGGCGAATTACTATAGCAATATAATATATGGTGATTTATTACCTTACAGTTATCTTGATTATGAAATAACTGTAAGGTAATTTTTATTTAGAAATTTATATACCTATGAGTTTACTAAGGATTAATTAAATGAATTTTCATTAGTTACAATAAAACCTAATATATGATATTATATTTATTATTATGAATAATATAGATGAAATTGGAGATGAATATGAGTAAGTATAAATGTATGCTTTTTGATTTAGATGGAACAGTGCTTAATACTGAAAGAATGAATATGATACCACTTCAAAGATTAATTAAAGAAGAATTAGGAATTGAAATGAGTTATAATGAAGTATTAAAATTTAAACCATATCCAGGAATGAAAGTAATGGAAGAATTGGGTTTTGAAGATAAAAATACTTCTTATGCAAAATGGGTTAAATATGTTAATGATTTTGAAGAAGGAGCTACTTTATTTGAAGGTTTTGAAGAAGTTTTTAAAGAGCTAAATAAAAGAAATATAATTTGTGGAGTAGTAAGCGCAAAAACTAGAGATCAATATGAAATCGACTTTATTCAAAAAGGCCTTGATAAGTATGTAAAATGTGAAGTGTTAGCTGATGATACAGAATTACATAAGCCACATCCAGAGCCATTATTAAAAGCAGCTGAAATATTAAATATTTCTCCAAGTGATTGTCTATATGTTGGAGATACAATATTTGATTATAAAGCAAGTAAGGCTGCAGGAATGGATTTTGGACTAGCATTATGGGGAGCTGATTCTACAGAAGGTATTTATGCAGATTACTCTTTAAAAGAGTCTAAGGATTTATTAAAAATAGTATAGTTTATTTAATAGAGGGCGTTATAGAAATAACTAGCGTTACCAGAATATTCAAATAAAAGATTGAAGCTATGACAAATTAGTTATAGCTTTTTTTCTTGTTTTTTAGTTAGAAAGATTTTTATATATTATAAGATAAATTTTATTTTAGAAATATTTTGTGGCAAAGAGGTTTTTTATAGGGGAACGTTAAGTATTGATTAGTAATATTATTATAGTATATTAATATTTTAAGGGTGGATGATGATGATAGAAAAGAATCTACTAGAAATACTAAAATTAAAATATGATAAGTCAATAGAGGTTGCTAGTAATGAGGAAATATACTTTTCTTTAGTGGAATTAGCTAAGAGTAAAATCAAAGAAAGAGAAATAAGTAGG
>NZ_JAWGSV010000176.1:0-6525 GCF_032552055.1 Clostridium sp.
GAAATGAAATATATAATTATGCATGAGCTTTGCCATTATAAAAGAAGAGATATCTTAGTAACATGGCTAACATCGATAGTAAAAGCTATTCATTGGTTTAATCCAATAATTTATCTTGGATTTAATATAATGAGGAGTGATTGTGAAGCTGCTTGTGATGAAATGGTATTGACTAAACTAGGTAAAGAAGAAAATTTAAACTATGGAAATACAATAATTAATGTACTTCAGTTAATTCATTCTAAAAATCCTATACCAGGTACAACATCAATGGTAACAGACAAAAAGAGACTTAAGGATAGAATAAAAAATATAGCTGAAAATAAGAAGTTTGGATATGGAACTATAATAGCTGGAATAGTGGTAATTTCTGTTTTAGCTATAGTAGTATTAACAACTAGGTTAAAATCGGAAAATTTAAATTTAGTTGATAGTTCTAAAATAAGTGATGTTACTATAAAGGTTATGTCATCTCCACCTAGAGGTAAAAATATATATAATAAAGAGGATGTTATTAAGATTGTAGATTATATTAATTCAATTAAAGTAAAAGATGAAAAACAGAAAGTATATAAGGGGTGGGAGATTAATATTAAGCTAACTGGAGAGGAAAATTATGATATTAGTTTTATAGATAACTATATTAACATTAATGGCATTCAATATACTACAAGCAATAAAGCAATTGATAAAATTAGAATTTTATATGATAGTATGAATTATGAAGAAAGAGATATAGTATCTAATGAAGTAATTGAGAACGGAAGTTTAAATTTTCATTCTTTAGTTAAGCAATTAATGGATAAGAATATAGAAATTAAGTTAATTGAAGAAAAATCATTATCAACTAAGGATAATGGATATTCAGCTGATTTTTATACTATAAAAGCAAATAATGAAGAAGTAAAAATATATGATTATATTGATTCAAAAGCAGCTATAAGTGAAATAGGCATATTTAATGGTGATGATTATAGTGAAATTAATTATGCTAGTGAGTATATTTTAATAGATATAGAAGAGTTGAAGTCAGCTGAAAATGTATATTTTAAGGATAGTATTATATGCTTGTATAATGGTGACTCAGGTGAAATAAAAGATTCATTAGCCAAGATTTTAGGAGAGCCACTAGTTAAGCAAAGTAGAGATGCTTTAAGAATTTCAGATCTTGATATAACTTTAACTTATCCATCACAATGGCTTGGAGCCTTAGAGCCAGTTGATTTAATTTTAGGAGATGAATCCTACAAAATTGATTCTAGAAAAGTGAAATTAAATAAGAATGTTTGTGAGCTTAAATTAAATAGAGAAACTATATGGCAGGAATTAAGAGAGTTTGATGGAGAGTATGTTAATATAAAGTGGTCAGATAAATTAGCAGAAGGTAATAATAAAACTTTTTTAACTGAAATTAGAAGAAGTGATTTCAAAAGAGTAACTCATATAAGGGGAGGCTATATAGATGCAGCTTTAGTGCATCCAGTTATAGAAACAACTTCTAAAGATAAAGCATATATAGGAAAAATGATATACGAAGAATATATTAATATACAGAGTACAGATTGGATTTTTAACCTTGTTAATGGAATTAATAAAGAGCCAGAACCTTCTTTAACAGATTATAAGATAACAAGATGTGATTTACATTCAGAAGGTGAAAATATATTTACAGTAACAGTGTCATATGATATAAAGACTGCAAATGAAAATAGTCCTTGGTATGCTGGTAATGGAGTAATATCAGAAGATGGCTGGATTAAAGATAAGTTTCACTTTGTAGATATAGAGAAGATTGGTGAAAATAAATACAGGATGATAACTGCTTATACTGGATAAAAACTATATGTATTTTATATGTTTAAGGGGATAAATCTTCAGTAAATATATTATAAAGTTAAATAAAAGGATATTTATAAAGAAAGTTATAAGTGATAATTTTCTCAATGTAGATATCCTTTTTTAGCGTGATATTAATGAATTGCGCATTAAAAAATACCGTATATTCTTTTGAATAATACAGTACTTTTAGCAATTTAATATTTAATTTTACCTTCGTAATAGTTTAATATTAGTTGATATCTTCTTTTTTAATATCTTTATATTTTCTTTCAAGTATTACTTCTACAAAATAACCTACAAATCCAAACAAAGAAACTAATAAATATGCAGTTCTTTTATCTGTAGCTATTGACTCCCCTGTTAAATTATCAAATCCAACAGTATTAATCATAGATGCTGTTGTGTTAAAAATCAGTATAATTCCTACGAAAAATAACATTAAAAATATAAACCTACGAACCATTGACCCAAATTTAAAATCCAATTCCTTCATAACTTAACACTCCTAAATTCATAAGTCTTTATACACAATATAATACAATTACGAATTAATTATAACATATTTTTACAATACCGTACTATTCAATTTTCAAAGAACATTTTTATTACTTAATTCGCAATAATTTCAATAAGCTTAACAATAAGCATTGAAATTCAGCCCGTCTGAATTTCATCATTTAGTAGCCTTGTATCCACAAAATTAGATTATTCCAGGAGTATTTTACATATTATGCGTAAGCCGACTTGAAGTTTACGACATAGAAAGGTCGCAATATTTCACTTATTTCTATATAATTCTAAATTTAATCAAAACTCCGAAAGGAGTTTTTTCCTTTAGTAGCCTTGTATCCACAAAATTAGATTATTCAAGGAGTCTTTTACATATTACGCGTAAGCCGACTTGGAGTTTACGACATAGAAAGGACGTAATAATTTACATATTTCTGCACAATTTAAAATTCAATTAAAACTCCGAAAGGAGTTTTTTCCTTTAGTAGCAAGGTATCCAGAAGATAAAATAATTCAAGGAGTATATAACATATTGTGCGTAGGTCGACTTGGAGTTTACGACGGAGACAGAGCACAATATGTTATATACTCCTGTGTATTTTATGACATTTAAGATTTTTTTAAGGAATTTTAATCTTTATTATTAAGATATTTTACCTAAAATATAAATAAAGATTGAGAGTATGATAAACTTATCTTATGAAAATTATAAATGATTATATTAGAAATTATTTATATATAAGATTTTGGAGGGAAATGAAAATATGAGTAATGAAAGAATTTTAATAGTTGATGATGAAAAGGAAATAAGAGATTTAGTAGATATATATTTAAAAGGTGAAGGGTATGAAACTTTAAAAGCTGAAAATGGGGAAGAGGCTTTAAATTTATTAGAAAAAGAAAAGGTTGATTTAATTATTTTAGATATAATGATGCCTAAGGTTAATGGAATAGAGGCGTGTCTAAAAATTAGAGAAGAAAGAGAAATGCCAATTATTATGTTATCAGCAAAGTCTGAGGATATGGATAAGATACTAGGGCTTAATACTGGTGCAGATGATTATTTAACTAAGCCTTTTAATCCTTTAGAGCTGGTAGCAAGAGTCAAGTCTCAGCTTAGAAGATATAAGAAATTTAATAAGACTTCTAATGAGGAAAATGCTCTTAGTACTTTTGAAAATACATTAGAAGTTGAAGATATTACTATAAACTTAGAAACTCATGAAGTTTTTAAAGATGGAGAAGAAATTAAATTAACTCCAACAGAGTTTGATATATTAGTTTTGCTTGCTGAAAATAGAGGCAAGGTGTTTAGTATAGAAAATATTTATAATAGTGTTTGGAAACAGGAGTTTATGCAATCTGACAATACCGTAATGGTTCATATTAGGAAGGTAAGAGAAAAGATTGAGGAGGATCCTAGAAAACCTAAGTATATAAAAACTGTATGGGGGGTTGGCTATAAAATTGATAGGTAGAAAGAACAAAAAAGATAAAAATAATAATGAGAAAAACACAGAAAATATAAAAAAAGAAAAGGTAGGTCTAGTTACTAGATTTAGAAACCTTTTAAAGAGGATATTTTATAGATTTTATAATTCTAGATTAGGAGAAACTATTAAGGGGTTATGTGAGTGGCTATATAAGAATATAGAAAAAAGTATTAGATTTGAGCTTATGGTTGTATTTGCTATTTGTTTTGTTTCAGCCTTTTTCTTCTATGGTTTTGCTAATAATATGCTAGCTAAAAATAGAACTATAACAAATATAGAATATGATATTGGATCCATTCAATCAACAGCAAATAATATTGCAAGGGATTTGAGTAATAATGAAAGTATTGATGGATTAAGTGATAAAGCTACTATCGATAGTTATTTAGAAAATTATAACTATAGTAAAGCTAAAATTTATATTACAGATTTAGATGGTAAGATATTATATAAAGTAAATGGTGACTTTCAAGAAAAATTAGATATTTATGCTGTAATAGATAAAAGCAATACTGCAACAAATGAAGGTGATGAGAAGGTATTCTTATATCCTGTAAATCTCGGAGGGGATAGAGCTTATCTAATTTATTATGAAACTCCAACTCCATATATATCTAATGAATATTATGTAGATGAAAATTCATTCTTAGCACTAGTACTTTCAGTAATCCTATTTATTTCTATATTTATTATTATTACAAATAGAAAAATGAAGTATATAGAGGAAATTGCATCAGGAGTTAGAATTATTTCTAGTGGAGACTTATCATATAGAGTTGAGGAAAAGGGTAAGGATGAAATTAAGAATTTAGCAGAGAACATTAATAACATGGCTTCAGAAATTCAAAATAGAATAGAAGCAGAAAGAAGATCAGAGCAGACTAAAAGCGAGCTTATTACTAATGTGTCACATGATTTAAGAACACCTTTAACTTCAGTTATGGGCTATATTGGGCTTATAAAAGAAGGCAAATATGAAAATGATGAAATGATGAAGGAATATTTAAATATTTCCTTTAATAAAGCAACTCAGCTTAAGGAATTAATTGAAGACTTATTTGAATATAATAAATTAAATGCAAGAGGTATAGTATTAGAAAGAACTAAGGTAAATATAGTTGAATTCTTATCTCAAATAATTGAAGAATATATCCCAGTCTTTGAAGAGAATGAGCTTGAGGTTGTAAAGAAATTTGTAGATGAAAAGGCTATTGTAGACATTGATGCAGGTAAAATGGTAAGAGTATTTGAAAATTTATTCTCAAATGCAATAAAATACTCATTTAAGCCAGGAAGAGTAGTAGTTTCTGCATATGAAAATAATGGTTATGCTAATATTGTAATAAAAAATAATGGTGAAAATATACCTAAAGAAAAAGTTGAAAGATTATTTGATAGATTTTATAGAGTAGATGAGGCTAGAAATTCAGATACTAAGGGAAGTGGATTAGGGCTAGCTATATCTAAAAATATAGTTGAGCTACATGAAGGTAAGATTTGGGCTGAATGTGTTGAAAATGAAGTTAGCTTCTTTATCAAATTAAAAACAATCAAATAATAAATAATATTCATAGATATAAGTAACCTTTAGGAAAATAATTTATAAAATGATAAAGAGATTATTTTTCTTGGAGGAAAAATGCAAAATAAAAATCCTAATAGTAGATTTGGAATCGACATAAATGAATATACTCAAAATGTTAATTTTGAAACTTTAGCAAAGACTATAGATTTTCTATATGTTAGATCTTCAGGATCAGGTTCAGGAAGGTTTAGAGTAGATAGAAAGTTCTTAGAGTATGCAAAAGCAGCAAGAAATTATGGAATACCAGTTGGAGCATATCATTATGCTATACCTTCTTATGATTTAACTACAGCTGATTCACAATGTAATGATTTTATCAACATATTGCAAGAAGGATTTGGTAATAGAAACTATGGGGACTTATTTCCAGTATTAGATGTAGAAGAACCTATAGATAATAAGATAAGTACAAAGGCATTAATAGACTGGATACTAAGGTTTAAAAAGTGCTTTGAGAGTAAAACAAGAAGAAGACTTATGTTATATACAGGAGCGTTTTTCATCGAACTATATAATGATTTTAAGTTACCTAATGGAACTCAACCTTTAAAGAGCATGCCTTTATGGATTGCCATGTACACAGATGTAGAGATAAATCCTGATTACCCTCCAAATTTAGGGGGATGGACTAGATGGAGAATATGGCAATATACAGATAAGCAAGTTGTGCCAGGAATAGGAAATCCAGTTGATGCAAACTGGGGTCCGGATAGTGTAGATCTTTTAATGCAACCAAGGCAGGTTAGGAATTTTAATGCTTCTAAGAGTAATGGTATGTTAAGAGCAACATGGAGTAGAAATACAGATGTAGATTTACTAGGATATAATCTATTTGTGAATGGAAATTGGATTGGAACTGTTAATAAGGATGATACAAGTTTCCAAATTCCATTAAGACAATTACCAGTTAGCACTAATGTTCCAGTAACTGTATCAATAGAAGCTTTTGATAATGATGGTGAAACTTCTCAAGTTAGAAGTAGAGTAGTAGTATAGAGAGAATATTAGGGCTGCTTTAAAGGTAGCACCTTATTACTAAAAATAAATTGTTTTTTTAAAACTCCGAAAGGAGTTTTTTTCTTTACCTCTTATCTCTTC